>JAAYQR010000017.1 GCA_012519205.1 Candidatus Epulonipiscium sp.
CATCTGATATCTAACTTTTCGGTAGTGATTCGTCTATGGGAAACACCCATACCCATACCGAACATGACGGTTAAGCCATAAACGGCCGATGGTACTTGGTGGGAGACTACCTGGGAGAGTAGGTGGCTGCCAAATTTATGCGGGTGTAGTTCAATGGTAGAACACCAGCCTTCCAAGCTGGGTACGTGGGTTCGATTCCCATCACCCGCTTACAATTCAATTAAAATAAAGGACTTCCAAATTTTTTGGGAGTCTTTTATTTTAATTAGGAAATATATTAATCATTAATGAATAAATAACCATGTTTATCCGATAAATATAATAAGGAGCAAAATTATAGGGGGTAAATATGATAAGGATAATGTTAGTTGATAAGGAAGGTTATAACAGGAAGAAGCTATCACAAATAATCGTCTCAGCTAAATTAGGCTTTAATATGTCAAAAGAGGCTGCTTCGGGGAAAGAAGCCTTGGATATATTAGAAAAAAACAATATTGATTTGATTATTTCTGATATAAGGCTTCCGGATATCAACGGTTATCAGTTGTTTCAACTCGTAAAGGAAAACTATCCTAGAACTAAAATGATTTTATACTCTTCTTATAATGAATATGAATATGTTCAAAAAGCTTTAGAAGAAGGGTTAATTGATTATGTCTTTAAGCCTGTAAAGGAACAAGAATTAAAAAGAAGTCTTATTAGGGCAAAAAGAGTTTTTGATGAACTTTTTAAGCAATATGAAGAACAAAGCAGAATATTAACTAAGCTCGATGAATCACTTCCTGTTTTCCAAGATAGATTCTTAATAAATCTTATGCACGGCCATTTAGACAAGGAAGGGGAGATACAAGGTACCTTTGAGTATTTTAATATTATGATAATACCTGGATATACGGTAATGGTATTAAAAATTGATTATTATGATAAACTTTCTTTAATAATGGAAGAGAAAGATAAACATGTACTTATTTTTTCTATTTTATATAATGTACAGTCTATCTTAGAAGAGTGCAAAAATGGGGTTGCTTTTATTAATAGGCATGATGAAATAACAGTATTACTGGGAAATCGGTTGTCAATAGACCAATCCATTGAGATAGGAGAAAATATCAGAAAAATAGTGGAAACTAAGCAAAAGATAACTGTTACTGTAGGAATAGGAAAAATGTATAGCGAAGCTAGAAAAATCAATATTTCCTATAAACAGGCTAAAGCTGCTATTAGATATAATTTTTATTTGGGGTGTAATTCGGTTATCCATATTAATTATGTAGAGCCTAATAATAAAATCACATACGAATACCCTTTAAAAAAAGAAGAGTTGCTCGTTTATGAAACTGTAATTGGAAATGAAAAAAGGGCCATAGAGCTTTCAAAAGAATTATATGGAGTTCTAAGAAATAGTCAACCTCTTCCTGAGAAATTACTACCCAAAATTATATTGGATATCCTTGTATCCATAAACCGTTATGCTAGCGAACAAGGTATTAATATGGAAAGGTTTTTCGCGAGACATTTTTCTATGAGGGAAATAATTAAAAGAGAGGATTTAGATGAAGGGTTTTCATATTTTATTGATATCTTAACATCCATATGTAAACATATCAATAAAGAAAGAAAAGTGAAAGAGGAACATATAATAACTAAAGCACAGGAGTATGTAAGTAAACATCTAGCAGAGAATATATCCCTAAATAAGGTGGCAGCTAGGGTTCAAACAACACCAGAAAATTTAAGTGTTTTATTTGCAAAGAAAGGACATCGTTCTTTTTACGACTATTGTACAAAACTTCGAATTGATTATGCTAAGGAACTCATGGTAAAAACAGATTTTGATGATAATTTGATAGCTGTTAAAATAGGATATAATGACAAGAATTATTATAGAAAGATATTTGAACAAATGGAAAGAATAACTCCTGATGACTTTCGAAATCAGATAGCCTTTAAGAAAGAAAGTTGATATCAAATATTATTAAACAACTTAAAAACTGAGGAAACTCAGTTTTTTTGGAGGATTTATAGATCAAAACAATATACAATAAAGGTTTAATATGATATGATTATTTTTAAATGATTTAATTGTGAATATAAATTGGAAAGCCATAAGCGACATGGTGTTTATTGTATATTAAAGAGAATTATGGTAAAATGAATAAGGATATATTGAACATTAAAAATATATTGAAAGGGGGAACCGCAGTCTTAGACTGTGGTATAGATAATGAAAACAACGGTAAATAGGATAGAATTATATGAAATTATAAATTCAGAGCATAGAAACCCGCATAATATTTTAGGAATCCATGAGGTTGTAATTGATGGGAAAAAGGTTACGGTTATACGGGCATTCGTTCCCCAGGCATACAAGATAGAAATTATAAACGGGAAAAGCCTAGATACAAAACACAATATGATTAAGGTCCATGAGGATGGGTTTTTCGAAGCTACTATAGATACAAAGGCAGATAAATTTAAGTACAAATTACATATTACGGATTATGAAGGAAACTCATGGATTTCTTATGATCCCTATTCATTTGAGCCTATTCTATCTGATTTAGATAAATATCTTTTTGGACAAGGTACTCACTACAAAATATATGAAAAATTAGGAGCCCATCCTATGGAGATAAATGGGGTCAGCGGAACATTATTTGCCCTTTGGGCACCCAATGCAAAAAGAGTGAGTGTTATTGGGGATTTTAATGGTTGGGATGGCAGAAGGCATCCAATGCGATGTTTAGAAAACAGTGGTATATGGGAATTGTTTATTCCGGGGGTAATTCATGGGGATATCTATAAATATGAAATCAAGACAAGGGAAGATTATGTTATAAAGAAAACAGACCCTTATGGTAACTACGCAGAAATCCGCCCTAATACCGCCTCGATAGTTTATGACATAAATAACTTTACTTGGAATGATAAAGCGTGGATGGATAAAAGAAGGAAAACAAATCCATTGAACCAACCTATATCTATATATGAAGTTCATTTGGGTTCTTGGATGAGGGTGATAGAAGAAGGCAATAGGTATTTAACTTATAGAGAGCTTGCTCATAAGCTGGTTGATTACGTAAAAGAAATGGGATATACCCATATTGAGCTTATGCCAGTCGCAGAGCATCCCTTTGATGGCTCCTGGGGATATCAGGTAACGGGATATTATGCCCCAACTAGTAGATTTGGTACTCCAGAAGATTTTATGTATTTTGTGGATTATTGTCATATTAATGGTATTGGTGTTTTATTAGATTGGGTTCCTGCCCATTTTCCTAAGGATGCCCATGGCTTGGCTAAATTTGACGGTACTGCCCTTTACGAACATTCAGATCCAAAACAGGGAGAACATCCTGATTGGGGCACCCTGATTTTTAATTTCGGCCGTTATGAAGTTAAATTATTTTTGATTGCAAATGCTCTCTTTTGGCTTGAAAAATATCATATAGACGGATTAAGGGTAGATGCTGTGGCTTCTATGCTTTATTTGGATTATGGCAAAACTGATGGTAACTGGATTCCAAATCAATTTGGCGGTCGTGAAAACTTGGAGGCAGTAGAATTTTTTAAGCATCTCAATTCGATTATTTATAAGGATTATCCAGGTATTATGATGATTGCAGAAGAATCTACAGCTTGGGCTAATGTATCAAGGCCTACCGATATAGGGGGATTGGGTTTTGGATTGAAGTGGAATATGGGATGGATGAATGATTTTCTAAGATATGTTTCTAAGGATCCCATCCATAGAAAACACCATCACAATGATTTAACTTTTGGACTTATATATGCATATACTGAGAATTTTATTTTGGTTCTTTCTCATGATGAGGTAGTTCACGGTAAGGGCTCTATGATTAATAAAATGCCTGGGGATTATTGGCAAAAGTTTGCTAATCTCAGAGTATCCTATGGATTCATGTATGGCCATCCAGGGAAAAAACTCCTATTTATGGGTGGGGAATTTGCCCAATTTGAAGAATGGAGTGAGGATAAAAGCCTTGATTGGCATTTGCTCCAATTCGATAAGCATAAAGAAATGCAAGAATACATCAAGGACTTAAACAACTTATATAATAAAGAGAGTGCTTTTTGGGAATATGATTTTAGTAGTGATGGTTTCGAATGGATCAATGGATTTGATGCCAATGCCAGTATGGTTTCATTTATTAGAAAAGGGAAAAATACTAAAGATACTCTGGTTTTTGTATGTAACTTTACCCCCGTACCTCATTATAAACATAGAATAGGTGTGCCTCAGAAAGGGAAATATAAAGAGATTTTTAATAGCGATTTTTCTAAATATGGGGGAAGTAATGTATTAAATAAAGAAAACATGGTATCAGATGTTAGGGAATGGGATGGAAGGGAACACAGTATCGAACTAAGGGTTCCCCCTTTAGGAATGACTATTTTAAAGAAAATAGAAGATTAATATTTTTAAATAAAAAAGCTGTTCACCTATTTAGGTGAACAGCTTATACAATTAAGCTAGTATGCAGTATAAATATATATGATGATGCTTAATTGAACAATTCCCAATAGGGGGACTAGTATATTAAACTTTAATTTTTTAGTCTTATGATTGAAGGTATACATGGCGATAAATGCCCCCAAGGGCCCAAAGAGTGACGAAAAAATAAGGGTTTTTTCTGAAATCCTCCATTCTTTTTTTTCAGCTTTAGTTTTATCTATTCCAAATATAATGTAAGATATAAAATTGGTTATCAATAAGGCAATAAAAAAATCCATTTTTAATCCCCTTTATTTGATATTTTTTGACAAGGTTCTTATTCTAATGTAATTATACATACTTGTTTTTTATATTACAACATATTTATGATACAATAGTGAAAAACGATTAGAAAGAGGGGTCGAAATAACTATAGATAAAAAATGGTGTGAAGAAATAAAAGAAGAGGAAGTAGGTATAAACATCCATAATGAAGGTTCCTTACATAGTCAGATTAAACGCTGGTATTCAAAAGAAAATGATAGATTTGAGGTAAAGGTAGAAAATTATATAATTGATATAATGAGGGGTAGAAAATTAATTGAGATTCAAACAGCAAACTTTGGAGCGATTAAAAATAAAATTAAAAACCTATGTACAAATTACCCTGTAAGGCTGGTTTACCCAATATATGAAGAAAAATGGATTTTAACTGTAGATGAAAATGGAAGAATATTAAGGAAAAGAAAATCGCCTAAAAAAGGAACCATATTTGATTTGTTCAATGAATTAATCCGCTGCCCCTGGTTGATTAACGAAAAAAATTTTTCCCTAGAAGTTTTATTTATTAAAGCAGAGGAAATAAGATGTCAAGATGGAAAAGGAAGCTGGAGAAGAAAGGGATTAAGTATTAAGGATAGGAAGCTATTAGATGTAAATCATTCCATCATTTTTAATAATAAAGAGGATTTTTTACCTCTTATCCACAAAGATATTCCACAACCTTTTACCAATAGAATGTTTTCGCAGTATCTAGATATTACTATTTCACAAGCCACTAGAGCAACTTATTGTTTTAAGAAAATGAAATGTATAAAAGAAGTAGGTAAAAAGGGAAATGCTATACTTTATAGTAAAGACCCCTTCTAAGATATCTTAGAAGGGGTCTTTACTATAAATGAATTTTTGAGCTTTATCTATATGTTTAAGCATCATTTCCCTAGAAGGTCCTCCGATAATATTTCGTTTGTTTACACATTCCTCTAAGGAAATGGCTTCAAATATATCTTTGTCAAAAACAGGGGAAATATTTTTATATTCTTCTAGACTCAGTTTTTCTAGGGCAGTTTTATTTTGGATGCAATATAAGACTAGTTTACCGACAACTTCATGGGCATCCCTAAAAGGTAGTCCTTTTTTAACAAGGTAATCGGCAGCATCCGTAGCATTTGTGAAGCCGCCACCGGCAGCACTATACATATTGTCTTTTAATATAGTCATGGTTTTTATCATAGATGTAAAGACGGGAAGGCACATTTTTATAGTATCAATAGCATCAAAAACCGCTTCCTTGTCTTCCTGCATATCTTTATTATATGCTAAAGGAAGAGATTTCATAGTAGTAAGAAGGCCCACTAGATTTCCGTATACCCGTCCTGTCTTGCCGCGGACCAATTCGGCAATATCAGGATTTTTCTTTTGGGGCATAATGCTGCTACCGGTAGAATAGGCATCATCTAACTCAATAAAATGGAATTCATGAGAACTCCAAAGGATGATTTCCTCAGAAAAACGACTAAGATGCATCATTATTAAGGAAATCCCATTTAATAATTCGACGCAAAAGTCTCTATCTGAAACCCCATCTAAACTATTGTATGTAACATCAGCAAACCCCAGTTCTTTTGCAACAAAGTATCTGTCAAGGGGGTAAGTAGTTGCCGCTAGAGCTCCGGAACCTAGGGGCAGGATATTTGTTCTATTATAAGTATCGTCTAGCCTTTCGTAATCTCTTTTTAACATTTCGAAATAAGCCATCAGATGATGGGCTAGGGTAATGGGCTGGGCCCTTTGAAGATGGGTATATCCCGGCATAATGGTTTCAATATGTATTGTAGCTATATCAACTAAAACCTTTTGGAGATTTAAAATCATATTTTGAATCTCTTTTATTTCATCCTTTACATACATTCGCATATCCAAGGCAACTTGATCATTTCTACTTCTCCCGGTATGAAGTTTTTTCCCGATGTCCCCAATCCTTGATATAAGGATTTTTTCTATGTTCATATGAATATCTTCAGCTTCAATATCAAACTCTATTTTTCCATCTTCAATATCCTTAAGTATGTTTTTTAATTCGGATTTGATTATTTCTGAATCCCCTAGGGGAATGACGTTTTGTTTTCCAAGCATAGAAACATGGGCTATGCTTCCTAGGATATCTTGTTTATATAACCTTTGATCAAAGGAAATGGAGGAGTTAAAGTCATCTGTCATCGTATTGGTTGCCTTATTAAACCTGCCGCCCCATAATTTCATTTTGTCACATCCTTTTATCTAGAGTATTAAAGATTAAATGTTTTTTTGTTTCATCATAGCCCTTACCTTGGAAGGAAGTCCATATAGGTTAATGAATCCTTCTGCATCTTTATGATCGTATAATTCGCCGGTAGTGAAGCTTGCAATAGATTCATTGTATAAGGAGTAGGGTGAGGTTGTTCCAGCAGGAATAATATTTCCTTTATATAGTTTTAATTTAACCTTGCCTGTTACCGTTTCCTGTGTAGAATCTACAAATGCAGCCAGTGCTTCGCGAAGGGGTGTAAACCATTCCCCGCTATAAACAAGGTCTGCATATTTTAATGCCACCTGTTGCTTGTAAGCGTAGGTTTGATGATCTAAACATAGATGTTCTAGCTCTTCGTGGGCGGCATATAGAATCACTCCACCGGGGGTTTCATACACGCCCCTTGATTTCATCCCAACTACGCGGTTTTCCACGATATCGGATACACCAATACCATTTTTTCCACCAATTTTATTAAGTTTAAACATCATATCAATAGGTGATAAGGTTTCCCCATTTAGTTTTACAGGAATCCCCTTTTCAAAGTCTAATTCTAGATAGGTAGGTTCATCAGGAGCCTGCTCCGGGGAAACGCCTAACTTGAGCAATTTATCGTAATCAGGCTCATGGTTCGGGTCTTCAAGCTCTAGACCTTCATGGCTTAGATGCCACATATTTTTATCACGGCTATAGCTTTCTTCCCTTGTCATTGGAACCTCTATGCCTCTTTTTTCAAGGTATTCTATTTCATCTTCTCGGGATTGGATATCCCATATTCTCCAAGGAGCAATGATTTTAAGTTGAGGAGCTAATGCTTTTATTGCTAGCTCAAAACGAACCTGGTCATTCCCTTTACCTGTGCAGCCATGGCAAATAGCTTCAGCTCCTTCTTCTAGTGCAATTTCAACGAATCTTTTTGCAATAAGGGGTCTTGCTATAGAAGTACCAAGATAGTATTTGGATTCATATACAGCCCCTGCTTTAACCATTGGGAAAACAAAGTCTTCCATAAATTCTTCTTTTACATCTTCAATATAGAGTTTGCTTGCCCCATTTTTTAAAGCCTTTTCTTCCATGCCGTCTAATTCTTTTCCTTGACCTACATCTACGCATACGGCGATTACTTCATAATCATAATTTTCTTTTAACCAATGTAGGATAACAGTTGTATCTAATCCACCGGAATATGCAAGAATAACTTTTTTACTCATAACAAAGCCTCCTATTTAATTAATGAATTTTTAATAATTATACACATTTTATATGATTTATGCAAGAGTATTTTAAAAAATACTTGCATAAACTTTCAGTGTAATGTATAATTATTAACATCATATTTGAAAAATGCATAACAAATTTTCTAAGGAGTGGTGATTATGCAAATAATTGATGGAGGAGTTACAAGCCCTAAAGGATTTAAGGCCGCAGGGAATTATATAGGAGTAAAAAAGAAGCGGAAGGATTTGTCAATAGTATATAGTGAACTTCCTGCAAAAGGAGCGGCTACTTTTACAACTAATGTAGTAAAAGCTGCCCCCGTAATCTGGAATCAAAGGATTATTAATAGTAAGGGAAACATACAAGCCATAGTTGTTAATAGTGGCAATGCTAATGCCTGCACAGGGGAACAAGGAATGATAGATACTAATTCTATGGCACAAACCACAGCAAACTGTCTAAACTTAAAAAAGGAAGAGGTTTTAGTTGCTTCAACTGGGGTCATCGGTGTGCCCCTACCGATGGATATTATTCATCCCGGGATTGAAAAAACAGTAACTATGTTAGCTTCATCTAGGGAAGCTTCTATGGAGGCCGCAGAGGCTATTATGACTACTGATACATTTTCAAAGGAAATCGCGGTAACTTTTAGTCTAGGGGATAAAATAGTCACTATTGCAGGCATGGCTAAAGGCTCGGGAATGATTCATCCTAATATGGCAACAATGCTTTCTTTTATAACTATGGATTTAAATATTTCTGGGGAGCTTTTGCAAAAGGCCCTAAGTGAAAGTATTGTAGATTCTTATAATATGATTTCCGTCGACGGAGATACCAGTACCAATGATATGGTTTTAGTCTTAGCTAATGGAGCCGCAGGAAATGACATTATAGATAAGGAAAACAGGGAGTATGAAATTTTTAAGAAAGTCTTTAATTATGTTAATACTTACTTAGCACAGCAGATAGTAAGGGATGGTGAAGGAGCGGGAAAATTTTTAGAGGTAAGTGTAAAGGGAGCAAAAACTAAAGAGGATGCCCGTATTCTTTCAAAATCAATTATAACTTCTAATCTAGTAAAAACCGCATTCTTTGGGGAAGATGCCAACTGGGGAAGGATTCTTTGTGCCATGGGCTATTCAGGGGTCAAATTCGACACCGGCAAGGTAACTATTCAGTTTGTTTCAGAAGGTGGAGATATTACATTAATTAAAGAGGGTATACCTTTGAAATTCAATGAAGAATTGGCTTTTGAAATTCTGCATGAAAAGGATATTAAAATTATAGCCTTCCTAGGAGAAGGCAACCAAGAAGCCACTGCTTGGGGATGTGATTTAAGTTATGAATATGTTCGCATTAATGGAGATTATAGAACGTAGGAAGGTGCTAAAATGAAAGAATGTATTGAAAAGGCAAAGGTATTGATAGAGGCTCTGCCCTATATAAAAGAGTTTTATGGTAAAACAGTTGTTATCAAATATGGCGGCAGTGCAATGATTGATGAAAAAATAAAAGAGACAGTGATGCAAGATATCATTTTAATGAAGCTCGTAGGAATAAACCCAGTAATCGTTCATGGAGGTGGGCCAGAAATAAATAATGCCCTAAAACAAATGGGCAAGCAATCCGAGTTTATAAATGGTCTTAGGATTACGGATAAGGAAACCATGGAAATAGTAGAAATGGTTTTATCAGGGAAAGTTAATAAAAATATAGTAAGCCATATCCAAAATCAGGGGATTAATGCTGTGGGGATTAGTGGTAAAGATGGGGCTACTTTAGAGTCTGAAAAAAGATTAGTTGATGATAAAGATGTGGGATTTGTAGGGGAAATTATTAATGTTAATACGAAGCTTATAACAACCTTAATACAGACAGACTTTATACCTGTAATCGCCCCAATTGGAATTGATAAAGAAGGAAATTCCTATAATATCAATGCCGATTATGCGGCAGTAGCTGTGGCAGGAGCCTTAAAAGCGCAAAAACTTGTATTTTTAACAGATGTAGAAGGAGTATTAAAGGATGTATCGGATAGTTCTAGTATTATATCTAGCCTCCTTGTAAGGGATGTAGATGAATATATTAAAGATGGCATCATCTCAGGGGGAATGATTCCTAAGGTGGAATGTTGTGTGGAAGGAGTAAAGAAAGGAGTAAAAACAGTACATATACTAGATGGCCGGGTTCAGCATTGTCTTCTTCTTGAAGTTTTCACCCAAAGAGGGGTAGGGACCATGATAGAGGAATAACCCAATCCTACTTTTATTAAAAAAGGACGAATATTCGTCCTTTTTTAAGTTTCATTTTTAGATGACAAGAAGCAGTTCATTTTAGTAAAATCGTCAGGGGTATCTTGAGGTGTGTTAGTTTTACTTGAATTATCCTTGGATGTTAGTTTGTCTCGAACTTGTTTGTTGCTGTTTATTGTTTTGTTAATATTTTCAGGAAAAAACTTCATCTCAGGCATAAAAATCCTCCACATATTATACAATGGTTTATTTTCAGTTGATGTATTATAATATATCCATATGTAGAGAAAATATTAGAAAGAATTTTATTATTAAGAGGAGCCCATAAATGAAAACAAGAGAAAAAGAAATCAAAAGAGCTTCATGGATTGGAATTATCGGTAACGGTATATTGGCGGTATTAAAAATATCATTTGGCCTTGTAGGGGGAAGTATGGCATTAGTGGGGGATGGGATTGACTCCTCCACAGATGTTGTTACTAGTTTTATAATATTATTTGCCGCAAAGATAATGTCAAAGCCACCGGATAGGGAACACCCCTATGGACATCATAGGGCAGAGACCATCGCAACTACTATACTTGCATTTGTGATATTTTTTGCGGGGGCACAATTATTTATTAGCAGTGTATCTAATATGTTGGTTAAAAAAGAAACGGATATACCTTCAAGTATTTCAATATATATAGTGGTAATATCCATTATTGGTAAAATGTTTTTAGCATTTTATCAGAAAAAGGCTGGGGTAAAGACCCAAAGTTCAATGCTTATTGCCAATGGCAAGAATATGCGCAATGATATCATTATTTCCAGTGGTGTACTTATTGGATTGGTATTTACATTTATACTTGGATTGCCTATTTTTGACTCTATCGCTGCGTTTATCATAAGTTTATGGATTATAAAAGCATCCTACGATATTGTTATAGAAACAAATATGGAGCTAATGGATGGTGTGCAGGACACGACCATATATCAAGATATATTTAAAGCCATTGAATATATAAAAGAAGCCTATAATCCTCATCGAACAAGGGTAAGGAAACTATCTAATCTTTATATTATCGATACGGATATTGAAGTAGATGGGAACCTTAATGTATCAGAAGCTCATAAGATTGCCATGGCCGTAGAAAAAAGCATAAAAGAAAACGTACAGGATGTTTATGATGTCATAGTCCACGTGGAACCCTTAGGAAATGTGGAGCATAATGAAAGTTTTGGGCTAACGGAAGATATGTTAGACTAAAACGGGAGGATAAGGAAATATTACATATAAAACACAATTATAATTCTTATAGAATATAATACCATGAGATTATAATTGTGGGAGTTGATTATATATGTTAAGATTTCCCAAGACCATTTATACAGTAAGACCTGGGGATTCACTTTACCAAATTGCGAGAATGTACGGCCTTAGTGTGCAGGAAATAATAAATATAAATGGAATTGTAGGAAACACCATTTATCCAGGACAAAGATTAATAATCCCCATAGGGATTTATAGTGTACAGTCAGGGGATAGCCTTTATAAGTTGGCACAAAAATTTAATACAACCATAGAAAGTTTTATGGTTTTAAATAATCTAACCAGTACTTTCCTTAGGATAGGCCAAAGATTACAGGTTCCGCAATACTCTGAAGCCACCATAAATGTGGATATGGCAAATATAAGAAAAGGACCAGGAACCAATTTTCCTATTATAACAGTCATGGTAAGGGGAGCAAAATTGCCTGTCAGTAATTCTAGTGGCAACTGGTATGAAGTAGAATTATTCGATGGCACGAGGGGATGGATATCAAAAAGCATTGTTGAATTTAATGTTTATGGTTCCAATTTACCTATAACAACCATCTTAGGTTTTTATACCCTAGAAGAAGGGCCTACTCTGCCTAGTTCCTATGAATCTTTTATTAATAATACGGGAGAAATATCGGAACTTGGATTATTTATGTTTAGGATAGATGCTAATAACCCGACAGAAATTGAAAAGTTTGGGGAATTTACTAATGAGTATGCAGAAAACTTAGTTAGAATTGCCCATGAAAACAATATTAAAATACTTCCAGTAATTCATAATTTACTTTATAGAAGGGGAGATGTGACTGTATCTAAGGATACAGTAAAAGCAATGGTTGCAACTCCACAAACTAGAGCAGCATTTATACAAAATGTTGTCGAATTAATTGAGGGCTATGGTTTTGATGGAGTAAATATGGATATCGAGGATGTGTATTTAGAGGATAGTACAAGATTGTCTGCATTTTATACAGAATTGGGGCGGGCATTACATCAAAGAGGCTATTTTCTTTCTGCCTCCGTGCCTTCAAGAGTAAGTGATAGGCCATTTAATCCATTCTCCGATCCTTTTCAGTATGCCCCTATTGGAGCAGCTGTGGACGAATTTGTTGTTATGCTATATAATGAACACGGCTGGCCAGGTAGTGGACCCGGGCCCGTTGTCTCAATAGGATGGATGGATAGAGTCCTAAAATATACCATGACAAAAATGCCAAGGGATAAAACAGTGGCGGCTGTATCTGTATTCGGTTTTGATTTTAACCTTACAACAGGAAGGAATACCTATGTTACCCACTCGATGGCTGTAAATAGGGCAAGGCAGTACAATGCAGAGATAATATTTGATGAGGCAACCCAAACCCCTATGTACTCATATACCGATGCCCAGGGGAACAAACATGAAGTTTGGTTTGAAGATGATAGAAGTATTAAGGCTAAGGTTCAAAGGGCCTGGGATTTAGGAATCAAAGGCATAGCCCTTTGGAGACTGGGAATGGAAGATCCAAAAATGTGGACCATGTTAAGAAATGAAGTTGTAGTCAGAAAATAAATATTATCATAAAACTAAAAGCCGCTTAATTAAGCGGCTTTTAGTGATGGTGACAATTGCAATTATGTTCTTCATCGAAAAAACCATAGTTATCCATTAAATCTCCAATTTTAATTAAAAGTAGTGCTTTTCTTTCCATGGTAGAACACATTCGAATAGAGGATACTAGGTAATTCATAAACTCTTCTTCATCCATAGCAACGGGAAGGATACTTAAAAAATGCTGCATTCTTGCCTTTCTAAGGGGATTGGGCATGACGGAAAGATTTTTATTTATGAAATCTTCTAATTTTGTTATGTAGGAATTAAGGTTTTTATTCTCTGTAATAGAGGAATTTGCTTTTTTTTCGTAGCTAAAAAGATCCGATAAATCCAAATGCATATAGTACAAAATTAACTCGTAGTTTTCAAGCTGACCTAGTAATTCGGAGCCAAAGTCTAAGTCATTGTCGTATTTACTAAGGAATCCTATGATTTTATCATAATTATCTTGTGACTTTTTTTCAAGAGCCTCTAAATGTTGAGTTAATAATTCCGGTAGTGTTTCTAGCAATATTTCCCTTTCTTGTGGATTTGTTGACCAATCAAGGACGGAATGTACAGATAAGTAGAAGTCTTTATAAGCCACATGTTTAGCATAGAACCCTTCCATACGAATATTTTCTAACATCATTAAAATAGATAGGCAATTATAAATATCAAAGGTTAAAGATAATAAATGCATCATATTTGATAAATTAGTCCCAATATCTTCAGTTTCATCCCAAAGTTTTTGTAACTGGTTCTCTGTAAGGGAAAACATGTCTTTATTTATAATGTCATTTATAGAGGATGCAACCCCGGGTAAAAAGTCCTCATAACCCTCTACACTAGAGCCTATGAACTGCTGTTTGAGTATAGAGAAAAAATACTCTAAAGATTCGTCAGAATAATCCAGTTCAATAAGCTTTATAGATTTTGTAATATAATCAAAGTAATTATCCTTTGTCATTCTGAGGGGAATATGTTTGATAATTTCTTTTATTTTAGTGTTTTTATCTATCTTGTTGCTCTTAAATACAAAATCGTGGCATTCCTGAAAAAACTGGTTGTAATCTAAATCAAAAAGTTCCTCTTTTTTAAACTGCTTAAGTTGATATGCTTCTTCTATTAGGAAAGAAAGGGTATTAAATTCTATGGTATATCCATATGCAATCCTAAACAATTGTGAAATAAGATTTTTATACCTAAGTAAATCCTTAGTCCTATCCACCTTTTGCCCACTGTTTTCTTCCAAAACATCATTTAGATTTAGAAGGGTGTCCTTTAGATATTCAATCATTTCCCCCAGTTCTTTATGGGTATCATCTATGGTTAAAAATAGTGGATTATGATATAATTCTAAGATTGATTTGAAAGATTTAAGAAAAGTTAGGGGTATATTGATTTCCAAAGAATTATTTAATTCGAATTCTAATAAATTAATTGGGTTGCTCAAAAAAATTCTCCTTTCAATAAAAGAATACAAAACTTGACTCTTATTTTAGCATAGAATCTAATGAAGATATAGCCCTAACCAAAAATGTTTTTGGCTCTATGGGGGTATCCCCAAGCTTGTTTTGGTTTAGCTTTTATTATAGGATTAAATAGACTTTATGATTATTTAAGGTGGGATTACAGATGATACAAATAATAATTGCAATGTTAATATGGGGAAGTATAGGGGTCTTTATTCAATATATTCATTTGCCTTCGATAGAAACTGCTTTTTTAAGGGCAGTCATAGCATCGGCATTTTTATTTGTATATACAGTTTATAGTAAAAAAGCACGGCTACATAAAATCAAAGAAAATATTATCCCTTTAGTAGTTGCAGGAATTGCGATGGGATTTAATTGGATTTTTTTATTTCAAGCTTATCATTATACAAGCATTGCCAACTCGACCATGAGTTATTATTTTGCTCCTATCATCATTATACTTTTATCCCCCCTAATATTAAAAGAAAGGCTTACAATCCTAAAAATAATATCAAGCTTAGGAGCATTGATAGGTTTATTTATCATTATGTATTATTCATCGGGAAATACGGTAGAAGGGACTAATGATAAATTGGGGATTATGTATGGCCTTTTAGCTGCTGCTCTATATGCTACGGTTGTATTATTAAGTAAGTACACAAAAGATGTATCAGGTATTGAAATGACCTTAATTGAAATAGCTTCAGCTGCAGTTGTTCTACTTCCCTTCGTATTGATGAGAAATGAACTCCATATCAAAGACATGACCAGTGGCATATTTGTTTTAATTATAGGGATAGTTCATACAGGAATTGCCTACGTCATATACTTTACTGGGGTTAGGCAAATTAATGCCCAAGGGGCAGCCATCCTAAGTTATATAGACCCCTTATCTGCGATAGTTTTTAGCATAGCATTGTTAGGGGAACCACTTAAATTGCCGCAAATAGCAGGAGGCATACTAATCTTCGGATTTACACTTATAGGACAAATATCCAGATCAAAAAAGTAGGGAATTTATTTCCCTGCTTTTCTTGTGGCCACTGATTTAAAATGGTAGAAATTATAATAAGGCTTAAGATATAAGAGGCTTACTTAGACTCTTTTATAATTATACATGGTATTAATATTCAAATGAATAATTACCCTATAATCATTGCATAAAATATCATTTAGATGTATAATTATAAAAATAAGAATAAGTAAAAAGATTAGGGGGAGATAGGTATGTTACAGGATAAATGGGTAGAACGAGGGAAAAATGTGATTATGAATACTTATAACCGTTTTCCGATTACATTAACTGAAGGTAAGGGAGTCTATGCAAAGGATACGAATGGAAAAAGATATTTGGATTTCGTATCCGGAATAGCTGTTAATGCATTAGGATATGGAAATAAAGCCATGGGTGAAGCTTTAGCCAGCCAAGTTAACAAGATGATGCATTGCTCTAACCTTTATTGGAATATCCCTGGAATTGAAGCAGCTGAGATGTTAATTAATAATAGTGTTTTTGATAAAGTATTTTTTTGCAATAGTGGAGCTGAAGCTATAGAAGGTTCACTAAAGTTGGCAAGAAAATATGGAAGAAAGGTCCGTGGAGAAGGGTGCTATGAGATTATAACTATGAAGCAATCCTTTCATGGGAGGACTTTAGGAGCTATTACTGCCACAGGTCAGCCAAAATACCAAAAAGACTTAAACCCTCTTTTAGACGGTGTTTTATATGCTCAGTACAATGACTTCGAATCTATAAAAGAACTAGTAAGTGATAAAACCTGTGCAATACTCCTTGAACCGATTCAAGGGGAAGGGGGAATATACCCAGCCCAAAAAGAATTTTTAGCAAAAATAAGAAAGCTTTGTGATGAAACGGATATTCTCCTTATGTACGATGAGGTTCAGTGTGGTATAGGGCGTACAGGTCACTTATTTGCTTATGAAGCCTATGATATAGCTCCTGATGTAATAGCTTTAGCCAAAGGTTTAGGAGGGGGATTTCCTATAGGAGCTATGATGAGCGTTAAAAAATGTTCTGATACATTTATTCCTGGAGATCATGCTTCAACCTTCGGGGGGAATCATATGGCTACAACTGCGGCAAAGGTAGTTTTAGATACTTTATTAAATGACAATTTATTAGCGAATGTTAAAAAACAAGGGAATTACCTTAAGGAACAACTTAATATTTTAAAGGAAAAATATGATGTTGTTAAAGATATAAGAGGAATTGGGTTAATGCAGGGCATAGAACTATCCATTCCTATAGGAAATCTTATTAAGGCCTGTATGGATAAAGGTCTATTACTTGTCGGGGCTGGTCCCAATGTTATTAGATTTGTTCCACCCCTGATTATAGAAGAAGAGGATATAAAAAAAGCAATACTCATATTAGAAGAGGCTATAAGGGAGGTATAGTATGAAGGCAAACATACTATTAGAAGATGGAACAATCCTTACCGGTCAGGCATTTGGTGATAATAAAACTGTATTTGGGGAGATTGTTTTTAATACATCTATGACAGGATATCAAGAAACTCTCACAGATCCTTCTTATGCAGGGCAGATTTTAGTTATGGCATATCCCTTAATAGGCAATTATGGAGTGAATATAGAGGATGTAGAATCAGATAGGATACAGGTAGGAGGCTTAATTGTTAAAGAATACTCTAGGTATGAAAGTAATTGGAAGAGTCAAGGGAAGTTGTCTAATTATCTAAAAAATCATGGGGTATTTGCTATCTCAGGTATTGATACAAGGATGCTGACCAAAAAAATCAGAAATCAAGGAGTTATGAAATGTGTTTTAACAACTAAAGAAATTACGCAAGATTTAAAAGGACAATTAGAAAAATACACCCCCCCAAACAATCTAGTAGCCAATATTTCAACAAAGGAAATAAAAGAAGTAAAAGGAGAGGGAAAACATATAGGAATAGTGGACCTAGGGCTAAAAAAGGGGATGGTCAAACAAGTACAAAACATGGGATGTTCGGTTACTATTTTTCCTTGGGATATTACTTATACGAAATTACTTTCCTATAATCTCGATGCACTCTTATTTTCAAATGGTCCGGGCAACCCTAAAGATATAAAAAATACAATTTATACTGCAGAAAAGCTAATAGGAAAGTTGCCATTATTTGGCATATGCCTAGGTAATCAAGTCCTAGCTTTAGCACTAGGGGGAGATACCTATAAAATGAAATTCGGGCATAGGGGGGCAAACTACCCTGTGCTGGATTTGAGGACCAACAAGGTTATGATTACTTCTCAAAGCCATGGCTATACCGTAAGTGATAAGGACAATAAGGAATTAGAAATCACCCATATTAACGTTAATGATTTTACTGTAGAAGGTTTTTGTAATAACAAGTTAAATATTCATGCAGTGCAGTTCCAGCCAGAAGCGGGTCCGGGGCCCAATGATGCCAGTATACTCTTTAGAGAATGGATAAATTTACTCGATAAGGGGGAAGAAGATGCCCAAGAATATTGAACTTAAAAAAGTAATGGTAATTGGTTCAGGTCCAATTATAATAGGTCAGGCTGCAGAATTTGATTACGCAGGAACCCAGGCCTGTAAGGCATTAAAAGAAGAAAACATAAAGGTTATATTAGTAAATAGTAATCCCGCCACAATTATGACCGATGAGAATATGGCAGATAAAGTATATATACAACCTTTAGATGTAGAAGCATTTTCTTATATAATAAAAAAAGAAAGACCGGATGGACTTCTTCCTACATTAGGCGGTCAGACAGGATTAAATCTTGCGGTGGAACTAAAAGAGGCAGGAATATTGGATCAATACAGTGTAAAATTATTGGGGACTTCCTTAGAAGCAATTCAAAACGCAGAGGATAGGAAGAAGTTCAAAAAATTAATGACAAAAATCAATGAGCCTATTCCTAAAAGCAAGATTGTATCTTCTATGGAAGAAGGGATTGAATTTGCTAAGGAAATAGGATTCCCTATTATTGTAAGACCTGCATATACCCTAGGTGGAACCGGTGGTGGAATCGCCAATACTATAGAGGAACTAGAAAAAATACTTCATAGCGGCTTGATTTATAGTAGAATTCATCAGGTGCTCTTAGAACAAAGCGTTGCTGGTTGGAAGGAAATCGAATACGAAGTTTTGAGGGATAGCAATGATACTTGTATTATTATATGTAATATGGAAAATCTTGATCCCGTAGGGATACACACAGGAGATAGTATTGTTGTTGCCCCTTCTCAGACCCTAAGAAAAGAAGAAGTATATATGCTTAAAAATTCTGCTATCAAAATAATAAGGGCCCTTAAAATAGAGGGAGGATGTAATGTGCAATTTGCTCTTAATCCCCTTAGCATGGAATATGTAGTCATAGAAGTTAATCCTAGGGTAAGTCGTTCTTCGGCTCTAGCTTCTAAGGCTTCTGGATATCCTATTGCAAAGATCTCTGCAAAGATAGCTATTGGGCTACATCTTCATGAGATACCAAATTATGTTACAGGTAAAACCAAGGCCTCTTTTGAACCTGCCATGGATTATATAGTAACTAAGATTCCAAAATGGCCCTTTGATAAATTTGGATATGCCGATAGATTGTTGGGAACCCAAATGAAAGCAACAGGGGAAGTTATGGCCATTGATAGGAATTTTGAAAGTTCGTTTTTAAAAGCAGTGATTTCCCTTGAAGGAAAAGGTACGGGTCTAAGAAAAAAAGGTTTAAGTTCAAAAACCGACTTTGAAATTCTAAACAAACTCAGCATAGCTGACGATCAGAGGATTTTTGTAGTGGCTGAAGCCTTAAGAAGAGATATGGGTATAGATATTGTTTACAATATTACTAAGATTGATAAATGGTTTTTATATAAGATAAATCATATAGTCGAAATTGAAAAAAGACTTCAAAATGAACCTTTTACTGTAGAGTTATTAAAAGAAGCAGAAGAAATGGGTTTTACCGATATCGAGATTCAGGATTTATCCAAACAGCCTCTTTCCATGTTGGATACCTTAAGAAGAGCCCACAATATGTATCCGGTTTATAAAATGGTAGACACTTGTGGAGGGGAATTTGAATCTAATACCCCTTACTATTATTCCACCTACGAACAGGAAGACGAAAATATAATAAGCAAAAAAGAAAAAATTATTGTTATAGGTTCGGGGCCCATTAGAATAGGACAGGGTATCGAATTTGACTATTGTTCCGTTCATGCAGTTTGGGGAATAGAAGAGGCAGGATATCAATCAATAATTATTAACAATAATCCAGAAACCGTAAGTACAGATTTTGATACGGCAGGGAAACTTTATTTTGAACCCCTATTTATCGAGGATGTATATAACGTTATAAGAAAAGAAATGCCAAAGGGTGTTATTGTTCAATTTGGGGGGCAAACAGCAATCAATCTAGCCCCCAAATTATTAAAACGGGGGGTACAAATACTAGGTACTTCTGTAGACTCTATTGACGTGGCAGAAGATAGAAAATTATTTGAACAGCTACTTCGGGAACTAGATATTCCTCAACCTAAGGGCTATGCTGTAATCAATATGGAAGAAGCAATAAAAGTAGCAAAAAAGATTGGATATCCCGTGTTAGTAAGGCCTTCCTATGTTATTGGAGGAAGGGCAATGCAGGTGGTATATTCCGAAAGCGAGTTAAGAGGATATGTAAAAGAAGCAGCCTCCCTCTCAACGGAACACCCTATTTTAATAGATGAATATATAGAAGGAAAAGAAGTAGAAGTTGATGCGATTTCTGATAGAGAAGATATATTAATACCGGGTATTATGGAACATGTTGAAAGAACGGGGGTTCATTCAGGGGATAGCATTTGTGTCTACCCACCTCAGAATCTTTCACAAAATATAATCAAGATCATAACCCAATATACTAAAAAAATAGCTAAGGCATTGCAAGTAATAGGACTTATGAACATTCAGTTTGTCGTAAAAGATGAAAAAGTATATGTAATAGAAGTTAATCCGAGGGCCTCAAGGACTGTACCCATCTTAAGCAAGGCAACAAAAATCCCTATGGTAAATGTTGCAGTAAAAGTTATCTTAGGAGAAAGATTAAAGGAACTTGGATTTGGAGTAGGATTATATAAAAATAATAATCTTGTAGCTGTAAAGGCTCCTGTATTTTCATTTCAAAAACTCAATAATGTTGATGTGGCCTTAACTCCAGAGATGAAGTCCACAGGTGAAGTTTTGGGAGTAGATTCTAGTTATGAAAAGGCCTTGATAAAGGCATTCAAAGGGGCAGGTTATACCTTCCCAGATGGGGGGAATGTATTCGTATCTCTAAATGAGAAGGATAAAAAAGAGGCATTTGAAATTTTAGAAACCTTAAAAGGATTGGGATTTGAGCTTGCAGGAAGTGAAGGGACAGCAAGGTATTTCTCAGAGAAAGGGTTAAAAATAAAAGTCCTTTCACTGAATAAATTTGATGAAATTTATAATGCAATGAAAAACAAAACTATAACTATGGTCATTAACACACCTACATTAGGTAAAAATCCAAATAAAAATGGATTCAAGATTAGAAATGCTGCCCAACAAATAAATATCCCTTGTTTTACATCCTTAGATACGGTAGGAGCATATATTAAGGCTTATAAAACATATAATGAAAAACAGTTCCTAACATATGAAACAATGAATTATTACATATAAAGATAGGAGGATTTCTATGGGAATGAACTTAAGAGGGAGAAGTCTTTTAACCCTAAAGGACCTTACCCCTGCAGAAATAAAATATTTATTAGATTTAGCAGAGGATTTAAAAAGAAAAAAACGAATGGGCATACAAGGAAATCTTTTAAAAGGTAAAAATATTGCCCTCATTTTTGAAAAGCCTTCTACACGAACAAGATGTGCTTTTACAATAGGTTGTATTGATGAAGGGGCCCATCCTGAATATTTAGGAAAAGATGATATTCAATTAGGCCATAAGGAATCTGTAGAAGATACGGCAAGGGTATTGGGTAGACTGTTTGATGGAATACAGTTTAGAGGATTTGAACAAAAAACTGTGGAAAAACTTGCAAAATACAGTGGAGTACCAGTTTGGAATGGTTTAACCGATAGGTATCATCCTACACAAATTCTTGCGGATTTTTTAACTGTTAAAGAGAAATTTGGATATTTAAAAGGAATTCGTTTTGTATATGTTGGAGATGGGAGAAATAATATGGGAAACAGTTTAATGATAGGCGCATCTAAAATGGGTATGGATTTTGTCATAGCCGCACCAAAAAGCCTATGGCCTGAAGAGTTGCTTATTGAAGAATGCAAAGACTTTGCAAAGGAATCTGGAGGTAAAATCACCATTACAGAAGATGTTGATTTTGCTGTATTAGGGGCCGATGTTATTTATACCGATGTTTGGTGTTCCATGGGTGAAGAAGAAAAGGGAAAGGAACGCATTGAGCTATTAAAGCCTTACCAAGTCAATGGGACATTGATGAATAAAACTAAAAAAGAAGAAACATTATTTATGCATTGTCTTCCAGCAGTTAAAGGTAATGAGGTAACTGAAGAAGTGTTTGAGGGAAAGGCTTCAGTAGTTTTTGATGAAGCGGAAAATAGAATGCACACCATTAAAGCGGTTATGGTTGCCACATTGGCTTAGCATAATTGGAAAATTATAATTAATAATACATTGACGAATTTTATGTTTTTAGATATAATTTTTAGAAAAGATTGTTAGCAAAATATCAAGTAATTTTGTAAAAACATCTTCAATATTAGGAGGGGTAAAATGAATAGAGTGTTTAATTTTTCAGCAGGGCCTTCAATGTTGCCTTTAGAAGCTTTAAAAAGGGCACAGGAGGAATTGGTTTGTTATAAAGATGCAGGAATGTCAGTAATGGAAATGAGCCACCGTTCAAAAGCTTATGAAGCTATTATTAATGAAGCTGAAGCGGTACTTAGGGATATTATGAACATTCCTCAAAATTACAAGGTTCTGTTCTTGCAGGGGGGAGCTTCTAGTCAATTTGCCATGGTTCCCCTAAATCTTTTTAGGAAGAGTAAAAAAGCAGATTATGTAAATACAGGGATGTGGTCTAAGAAAGCTATAGCTGAAGCAAAAAGATATGGAACTATAAATGTAGTTGCAACTTCTGAAGATTCAACCTTTAATTATATTCCAGAGTTAGATAAAAATACTTTTTCACTGGATGCAGATTATTTTTACATAACAACCAATAATACAATTTATGGAACAAGGTATACTGACTTACCTGATACAGGAAATATTCCTTTGGTTGCAGATATGTCATCAAATATTTTATCAGAAGTATACGATATAAATAAATTTGGAATAATTTTTGCAGGAGCACAAAAGAACATGGGACCTGCAGGTCTTACTGTTGTTATTATTCGTGAGGATTTAATTGGTCATGCTATGGATATTACTCCTACCATGTTCAATTATCAAACCCATGCGGATAATGC
Source organism: Candidatus Epulonipiscium sp. (assembly GCA_012519205.1). Taxonomy (NCBI): domain Bacteria; kingdom Bacillati; phylum Bacillota; class Clostridia; order Lachnospirales; family Lachnospiraceae; genus Candidatus Epulonipiscium; species Candidatus Epulonipiscium sp. The sequence continues at coordinate 23,312 of JAAYQR010000017.1, forward strand.
TTCAATGTTTAATACACCGCCTACATATAGTATTTATATTGCAAAACTGGTTTTTGAGTGGGTTAAAGCAATGGGCGGCGTATCAGCTATGGAAAAAATAAATGAAGAAAAAGCTGGACTTATTTATGAGTTACTAGATAATTCTAACTTTTACAGAGGAACAGTTGTTCCTAAGGACCGCTCCTTAATGAATATACCTTTTGTAACCCATTCCGATGAATTAGATGCAAAATTTGTAAAAGAGGCTACTAAAAAAGGTTTAGTTAATTTAAAAGGTCATAGAAGTGTTGGAGGAATGCGTGCAAGTATTTATAATGCTATGCCCATAGAAGGAGTTAAGGCTTTAGTTGATTTTATGAAAACATTTGAAATGGAAAATCGATAGGGGGAGCAAGATGTTTAAAATAAAGACTTTAAATAATATAGCAGAAGTGGGGTTAGAACTGTTACCTAAGGATACCTATGAAGTTTCTACCGAGGGTAATAACCCTGATGGGATTTTAGTTAGAAGTGCTAAAATGCATGATATGGAATTACCTGCTTCACTTAAAGCAATAGCAAGGGCAGGGGCAGGGGTTAATAATATTCCTGTGGATATTTGCTCAGAAAAAGGCATAGTTGTATTTAATACTCCAGGAGCTAACGCCAATGGAGTTAAGGAATTAGCATTAGCGGGGCTTCTTATTTCATCTAGGAAGATTGTTGATGGGATTAATTGGACCAAAAGTTTAAAGGGCAAAAACGATGAAGTACCCAAGTTAGTGGAAAAGGGCAAGGGAGGATTTGCAGGTCCCGAATTATTAGGTAAAAAGTTAGGAGTAATAGGTTTAGGAGCTATTGGGGTATTAGTAGCCAATGCGGCAAAATCCCTGGGAATGGATGTGCAAGGATATGACCCATATATTTCTATAGATGCAGCATGGGGGTTATCTAGGTCAGTCCATAGAGCTTGCAGTCTTGATACTTTACTCTCTGAGTGTGATTACATTACAATTCATGTACCTTTAATGGATGCAACAAAATATATGCTTAATAAAGAAACTTTTGCTCTTATGAAAAGGGGAGTAAGACTCTTAAATTTCTCTAGAGGAGAATTGGTTAATAATGCTGATTTAAAAGAAGCTATTAAGGAAGGTATAGTATCTTGCTATGTTACGGATTTCCCATCAGAAGATTTGATAGACATAGAGAATATTATCACTATTCCTCACCTAGGAGCTTCCACTCCAGAATCTGAAGATAACTGCGCAATTATGGCGGCGAAACAGATGAAAAATTATCTAGAACATGGAAACATTAAAAATTCGGTTAATTTCCCAGATTGTGAAATGCCCCGATCAACTAATAATCGTACGGTTGTAGCCCATAAAAATGTTCCCAATATGGTAGGACAGGTGACTACTACCCTTGCAAATGCTGGGGTAAATATTATGGACATGATGAATAAGAGTAAAAAAGATTGGGCGTATACTATGATTGATTCTGATAAAAAGGTATCAGATGAAATTGTAGAAAAATTAAAAGCAATAAATGGAATTCTTTCTGTTAGAACATTATAAAATATAATAGTAACTATAAAAAACAGCAGAATTGATAGGGTATTCAATCTGCTGTTTTTAAAAAGTAATATTAGGAGGTTAATAAATGGAAAATGAAAAAACAGGCTTTTTTTCGAAGATTTTAAAGAGTATAACTGACTTTAAAATGTATCCTTTAATAATTAAGGAATCTGTTGGAAGGGCTATAGGTTATTTGGTACTTCTTTCCCTAATTATTGGTCTACTAGGATGTATTAAACCTATTTACTTAACAAATAAAGTTATCGATATGGCTGTAAAAACCTTTGAATCAGAAATACCTTATTTCAATCTAAGCAATGGGGAATTAACCGTAGAGGATGAAATGCCTATGGTCTTTGAACAAGGCAGTCAGATTATAATAATTGATACTACAAATCAAATTGATAAAGGGATACTTAATGATTATTATCAAGGATTTATTCTGTACAAAAACAGTATGATTAACAAACAAGGGCCTCAATATCAGGAGATAAAGTATACAGATTTGGGGAATTTAGAATTTGATAGAGATTCTATAAAGGCTTTTATGCCTAAATTAAAGTATATAATCATTCCTATTATTATTGTTTTTGTAATACTAGGAGCTGTATTGGGGAAATTATTTAGTTCTCTTATAGTAAGCATATTAGGGCTTATAGTAAATGCAATAAGCAAAGGAAATCTTAAATATGATGGTATTTATAAGATAGGAATTTATTCCCTGACCCTACCTTCAATCATAAAACTAGTTATAAAACAAATCCCAATCCGTATACCATTCTTTGGGATGATGTTTTTCTTCGCTTATTATGCAATAATTATCATATATATCTATAAAGCAATCATAGAAGTAAAGACAGAAAGTCTTTAATATTAAAGAAGAGGTGTAATAGAAGCCGGTACATTTATCATATTTTCTATTACATCTTTTATTTTTTTGACTCCTTTTTCAATCTGTTCCTCATCCACAGCCGCAAAACTAATTCTTATGGAGGAAAATGAATCCTGTGTAATGGAAAATAAAGAACCGGGAGTAAGAATAACATCTCTTGATAGTAACAAGTCACATAGGGAACTTACAGAGATTTCTTCCTTGAATTTAACCCATATACTTAATCCACCTTGGGGAGGAGTATAAGTCATATAATCCTTTAGGTAATTATCCAAAGAGTTAGTTAGGGTGTTATATCTTTTTTCATAAATATCGCATATTTTTCCAATATGTTTTTTCCATAGTTCTTTTCTAAGGTATAAATCAAAAACCCTTTGGATAAAACTAGAGGTTGAAATATCGGTTGTATGTTTAGCGGATAGGATATAATCTAATAGTGTTTTAGGAACAACCAAAAAACCCAAACGTAACCCCGGCATTAGGATTTTCGAAAAACTTTTAATATAGATAACCCGATTTCTATGGTCCAAAGCCTTTAGGGGGATATTAGGCTGTTTTGAGTAATTTAAATCACTTAAATAATCGTCCTCGATGATATAGATATTATATTTTTCAGCCAAATCTAGGATAATTCGTTTCTTTTTTAATGAATAAGAATATCCTGTAGGATTTTGATAATAAGGCATTATATATATAAATTTAGGGTGATAAAGTTTTAGATAGTCTTCTAGGATAGAAGTATCCATTCCATCGGATTCTAAAGGCACCTCTACTATCCGCGCTCCACGACTTTGAAAAGCAGCAATAGCCCCATGATAAGTTGGTTTTTCAACAAATAAGGTATCTCCAAATTGTAGCAATGCCTTAGAGAGTATATCTATACCTTGTTGTGCCCCTGAAATTATTTGGATTTTATCTTGGGTAGCGTGTATTCCATAGTTCTCCAGATAATCCCCTATAGCTTCCCGGAGTCTATCATATCCTTGACTTTCTTGGTAACTAAATGCATCTCCCCTATCCCTATCAAGGACTTCATTTAACACTAATTTAAAATCATCCACGGGAAACATATCGGTGGTAGGAGAAATACTAGCAAAATTAATAGTATTTTTAGTCATAGTAATCTGTTTTAATTGAATATCCTTATTGGGTTCTTGAATAATAGGAGAGGATAATGCCTCTAAAGGAAGGGGAGAAACATAAGTGCCGCTCCCCATCTGGGCATATACTATTCCCTTGTTTTCTAAATATTTATATGCATTAACCACGGTTACATTATTAATTTTAAGCTGTGATGCAAGCTTACGGATAGTAGGAAGTTTCATATTGGGCTTTAAGATGCCATTTTGAATAAATTCATATAAAGCATCCCCTAGTTGTTGATAAAGAGGGGTCTTTCTATTTTTATCTAACTGTATCGATACAAAATGATTCATTTTATAAAATCCTCCCTTAGTCATTGATTTAACCTATTATATAAGTATAATGATTATAATGTAAAGATACTCTTTTATGTAAGGATGCTAAAGTGTATCGATACAATATTTTATCATACTAAATATCAAATGTCTATTTCCAAGACATAGGAGGAGAAAAAATGAATACACAATGTGAAACAAAAAACGACCTAGCCCAAATGTTAAAGGGCGGAGTAATAATGGATGTAATCAATAAGGAACAGGCTCTTATTGCACAGGAAGCGGGGGCAGTGGCAGTTATGGCCCTAGAACGAGTTCCAGCAGATATTAGAAAACAGGGTGGCGTAGCAAGAATGTCAGATCCCAAGCTCATAAAGGAAATTAAAGGAGCAGTAGATATACCAGTTATGGCTAAATGCAGAATAGGACATATTGTAGAGGCGCAAATTTTAGAGGCCTTAGAGATTGATTATATAGATGAGAGCGAGGTCCTAACTCCCGCAGATAATCAATATCATATAGATAAAAAACTTTCCAGACCCCTTTCGTATGTGGTGCAAGGAATTTAGGGGAAGCCTTAAGAAGAATAGGAGAAGGCGCTCTGATGATTAGGACTAAAGGAGAAGCAGGAACGGGAGATGTAGTTCAGGCAGTAAAGCATATGAGAACTATGATGTCTCAAATAAGAAAACTTAAAACTATGGCAAGGGAAGAAAGAATGACCTTTGCAAAGGAATTAGGTGCACCCTATCACTTGATTGAACAGGTAGCGGAATTAGGAAGCCTTCCTGTGGTTAACTTTGCAGCTGGAGGAGTAGCAACCCCTGCAGACGCGGCGCTTATGATGCAGTTAGGAAGCGATGGTGTATTTGTAGGTTCTGGGATATTTAAATCAGGGGACCCAGCAAAAAGGGCAAAAGCCATTGTGAAAGCAGTAAAACATTTTAATGAACCCCAAATATTAGCTAAGGTATCAGAGGATTTAGGAGAAGCCATGGTTGGAATCAATTGTGACGAAATAGATATATCATACGAAAAAAGGGGATGGTAAAGTAAGACCTAATGCATCCTGTAAATATTAATAAAACATCCTTTCAAAGGATGTTTTTATTATGTAATATTATTGATTTATTATTAAAGTAGTGTACAATTCATTATATATTAATCTTAAAGATTATAGACGGTTGGGCTTTCAATCACTTCTTATGAAAGGGAGGCAATGTATGAAGGAGTTATCCCTGCATATCTTGGATATTGTAGAAAATAGCATTAGGGCAGAGGCGACAAGTATTAATGTAAAGATTGAAGAGGATATCCATAATAATAGATTTATATTTCTTGTTGAGGATAATGGTAAAGGGATGGATGAAGAGTTTGTAAAAGTAGTAAAAAATCCTTTTAAAACTACTCGGACAACAAGGAAAGTAGGCCTTGGAATTTCTCTTTTAGAGGAGGCCTGTAAAAGATGCAATGGTAATCTCGAAATAATAAGTTCCAAGGGAGGGGGGACAAAAATTAGGGCGGTAATGATGTATAATCATATAGATAGAGCGCCTTTAGGGGATATTACCAGTACTATAACGAATCTAATTATGTCTAATCCAGATGTGGAATTTGTCTATGAGCATAAGTACAATGATGAATTATTTTTAATTGATACCAAGGAGATAAAAAACATTTTAGACGGAGTTCCTATTAGCGATATATCTATTATTCTTTGGCTTAAAGATTACATAAATCAGGGTTTGATAGAAATTAGACGAAGACCATAAATTATAGAAGAAATTTATAAGATTATTCTACTTGCTAGAAGGTTGAAAGGGAATGCATACTGCATACAAAACAAATCTTCTTAGAGGGTTGGGGAATGCAGAAAGGTGGTAAATAATGTAGAAATCCATTGTGCATTTTTTATCATTTCTTGAGGAAAAAGTGGCAATGTATTATGATAGATTTATGACTTTAGGTCTTGGACTATCTTTAAATAAGAAGGGGGAAAATTATGCGTTTGCTTACATTTAAAAGGGGCGTCCATCCTCCCCATGGGAAGCATTTTACGGAAAACAAACCTATAGAATATCTTCTTCCTAAGGGAAATTTGGTGTTTCCTATGATTCAACATATAGGTGCACCCTGTGAGCCTCTAGTTAAAAAAGGGGATAGGGTCTTGGTAGGACAAAAAATAGGGGGAGCTACGGCCTTTGTTTCATCGCCGATTCATAGTTCAGTATCGGGTACCGTTAAAGATGTTACTCCAATGCCTCATCCTAATGGAAATAAAGTATTATCGGTTATAGTAGAAAACGATGGCTTGTATGAAGAACATGAATCCATCGGTCCTAGGGGAGATTATAAAAATTTCACAAAGGAACAAATCCTTGAGATTATCAAAGAATCAGGTATTGTAGGTATGGGTGGGGCGGGGTTTCCTACCCACATTAAATTATCTCCACCACCAGAAAAACATATAGATGCTATTATTATTAACGGTGCAGAATGCGAGCCCTATCTAACTTCAGATCATAGGGTTATGCTAGAGGAGACTGATAGAGTAATAGAAGGTTTAAAAATCATTCTGCAGCTTTTTCCTGGAGCCAAGGGATATATTGGAATAGAAAATAATAAGATGGACGCAGTAAAAGCCCTTACAAAGGCAGCTCAAGGAATAGGAAATATAGAGATAAAACTCCTTAAAACCAAGTACCCACAGGGGGCAGAGAAACAAATAATATATGCTATTACAGGAAGAGAGGTACCCTCTGGGGGATTGCCGGCAGATGTTGGATGTATCGTTCATAATATAGATACCACCGTGGCAATCCAAAGGGCAATTGTCCGTGGGCGTCCTTTGATGAGAAGGATTGTAACTGTAACTGGAAAAGCTATAAAGGAACCTAAAAATTTCAAGGTTAGGATAGGGACTACATATAGGGAGCTTATAGAGGCAGCCGGTGATTTTTCCTTAGAACCTGTAAAGATAATATCTGGAGGTCCTATGATGGGATTAGCCCTCTCTTCATTGGATGTTCCGATAGTAAAAGGCTCTTCTGCGATTTTATGCTTATCCAAGGAAGAGGCTGAACTACCAGAAGAGCAAAATTGCATTCGGTGTGGTAAATGTATATCCGTTTGTCCAATCAATCTAATGCCTTTACTCCTCAATCAATATGCTTTAAATCATGAATATGATAAGTTTGAAAAAATACATGGAATGGATTGTATGGAATGTGGGACTTGTACTTTTGCATGTCCTTCCAAAAGGCATTTGGTTCAATCGGTTCGTACAGCAAAAAGAGAGATATTAAATAATAGGAGAAAAAACGCATAAAGGGGGAGATTTAATGTCTATGGACGTATATACAGTATCCTCATCTCCTCACATTTCCTCTAAAAATTCTATAAAGAGTATAATGAGGGATGTTTTAATTGCATTACTTCCTGGGGCAATGATGGGGATTTGGTTTTTTAAACTAGGAGCTTTTATTACTATTGTTTTATCAATAGCATCTTGTGTTGGAGTAGAAGCCCTATGGCAAAAGCTCACAAAACAAAAAATTACAATAAATGATTATAGTGCGGCAGTTACAGGATTACTCCTTGCAATGAACCTGCCTCCTACAGTTCCTTTTTGGATACCTATTATAGGGGGAACCTTTGCTATTATCATTGCAAAGCAGCTATTTGGTGGATTAGGTCAAAACTTTATTAATCCCGCCCTAGCAGCAAGGGCATTTTTACTTACTTCTTGGGCAGGACATATGACAAACTGGACTATAGACGGAATAAGCACAGCTACTCCTTTAGGGATTTTAAAAGAAGGGGGGGCACTACCGCCCATAATAGATGTAATTATAGGCCATGTTGGAGGGTCTATTGGAGAAACCTCGGCTATTGCTCTTTTGATTGGAGCAGGATATTTGCTTTACAAAAAGGTGATTTCCATAAGGATTCCAGCAACCTTCATTGGAACCGTACTTATACTTACATTTATTTTGGGTAGAGATGCAATGTTTGACCCCAATGCCGTATACGAAATTCTTACGGGGGGGCTTATCCTAGGAGCATTTTTTATGGCTACGGATTATTCATCTTCTCCTGTTACCCAAAGAGGACAATATATAATGGGAATAGGTTGTGGAATCATTACAACAGTGATACGTCTTTATGGAGGATATCCGGAAGGGGTGTCCTATGCAATACTTATTATGAATTTAGCTGTTCCGCTTATTGATAAATATACAATGCCTCGAGTTTTTGGGGAGGTGAAATAATGAAAGAGATAATGAAGCTTGGATTAATATTATTTGCTATTACAGCTTTTTCTGCTATGCTTCTTGGTTTCGCCCATGAAATTACTAAAGAACCTATAGAAAATCAGGTCCGCCTTGCTAGAGAAAAAGCTATGAATGAAACTCTCTCCCAGGCAGATAGATTTGAAGAAGTGATGGTTGAATTGCCCAAGGGCTCCAAAATTTCAGAAATTAATGCGGGATATAAGGGGGATTTATTAGAGGGTTTTGTAGTAAAGGTATCCCCAAAAGGTTTTGGAGGTCCTATTGAAATAATGGTAGGGGTTTCTAAGGACGGGATTGTGCAAGGAATTAAAATGCTAAAACATTCGGAAACTCCAGGCTTAGGTGCTAATGCAGAGGATGATTCTTTTACCTCTCAATATAAGGATACATCTGGTGAACTTACAGTAACTAAGACGATACCTAATAAAGATAATGAAATACAAGCCCTTACGGGGGCAACTATCACATCAAGAGCTATTACAGATGGGGTAAATGAAGTCCTTATATTTCTGCAACACCATGGGGGAACGGATGAAGAAATAACTTTTGATTTTAATTAGGGGGAATAAAGTTGAAAAAGTTAGTAGAAAGAATTACAAATGGAATTATAGTGGAGAATCCGACATTTGTTCAAGTAATCGGAATGTGTCCTACCTTAGCTGTTACAACAGGAGCAAAAAATGGCATAGGGATGGGACTAGCTACCACTGCTGTATTGGTCGGTTCCAATTTATTTATATCATTATTGCGCAAATTTATACCATCTAAAATTCGAATACCTGCATACGTTGTAATCATTGCCAGTTTGGTAACCCTCGTAGAATTCATCCTACAGGCATTTGTACGTAGTTTGTATAGCCAATTAGGCTTGTTTATTCCCTTGATTGTAGTGAATTGTATCATTTTAGCTAGGGCAGAAGCTTATGCATCTAAAAACAAACTATTGCCATCCATAGCAGATGGATTAGGAATGGGATTGGGATTTACCCTTGCTTTAGCTATCTTAGGCTCCGTCAGGGAGATTTTAGGGGCAGGAAAAATATTTGATTTTCCTATTATGCCGTCATCGTATCAACCGGCGGTGATTATGATTTTGGCTCCTGGTGCATTTTTTACTTTAGGCATCCTTATGGCCACTTTAAATCATTTTAGGAATAAAAAGGTAAAGGATGCATAGGAGGGGAACAAATGAACTTATTTATTTTATTTCTGAGTGCTATTTTAGTTAATAATTTCGTATTATCAAGGTTTTTGGGTATATGTCCGTTCCTTGGAGTGTCAAAAAAAGCAGAAACAGCTCTAGGAATGGGTATAGCTGTAACCTTTGTAATGACCTTAGCTTCCATGTTTTCTTATATGGTGTATCACTGGATGCTGATTCCTTTGCAAATTGAATATTTATATACTATAGCATTTATTTTAGTGATAGCTTCCCTAGTTCAATTTGTAGAGATGGTTATTCAAAAAACAAGCCCAACACTTTATCAGGCGTTGGGAGTGTACCTTCCCTTGATTACAACAAACTGTGCAGTTTTAGGGGTAGCAGTAATCAATATGAACGAAGGATACAATTTAATTGAAAGTATTATAAACGGTGTGGGGGCTGCCCTAGGATTCACCTTAGCTATTGTACTTTTCGCAGGAATAAGGGAAAGAATAGAAAACAATAAAATTTTAGCTGCATTCCAAGGGTTTCCCATAGCTCTTATCACAGCGGGACTAATGTCAATAGCATTTTTAGGTTTTCAGGGACTACTTTAATAAGGAGGGGAAAAATGGATATAACAAATATTCTTTATCCTATTATCAGTATAGGTGGGTTGGGAATAGTATTTGGGGCGGGACTTGGATTTGCTTCTAAAAAATTTGCCGTGGAAGTTGATGAAAGGATTCCGCAAGTTCGCGATTTACTCCCAGGAGCTAACTGTGGGGGCTGTGGTTTTGCCGGATGTGATGCCTTTGCAAAAGCAGTGGTGGGTGGAAGTGCTAATCCTGCTGCCTGCCCGGTTAATAATAGTGAATCTATAGAAAAAATTGCCTCCTATATGGGGCTTATGGTAGAGCAGACTGAAAGAAAAGTTGCCTTTGTAAAATGTAAGGGAACCTGTGATAAGGCTAAAGATAAATACGAATATCACGGAATTATGGATTGTAGGGATGCAGCCCTTGTTCCCGGGGGTGGTGCTAAGGCTTGTAGCTATGGCTGTCTCGGACTTGGAAGCTGTAAAAAGGTTTGTTCATTTGGAGCTATTAAAATTGAAAATGGAATTGCAGTAATTGACGAAGAAAAATGTACTGCCTGCGGGAAATGCGTAGATGCTTGTCCTAAAGCAATTATTGAATTGATACCGGTTAAAAATAAGGTAAGAGTAGTATGTAATTCACAGGATAAAGGTAAGGAAGCGAAGGAAAACTGTTCAGTGGGATGTATTGGATGCAGACTTTGTGTTAAAGCCTGTGAATATGATGCCATTGAGTTTCAAGACAATCTTGCCCATATAAAATATGATAAATGCACGGAATGTATGGCCTGCGTTAAGAAATGTCCTACAAAAGTCATCCTTGGAGAAGTGTTAGATGAAGGGATTTCTAATAAAGATAATTATTCTACAGAGGCAATTTAATATAGGTATGGATAGAACCCTGTTCTAAATTAAAAAATAAAATTAAATGGTATATCTTATATAAAAAAAATGCACAATTTGCTTTGGTGCATTTTTTTATGAAAAGATTAATAAGTTGTGTTAAAATATAGGACAAATACAATTTGAGGAGGGTATCTAGTGAATGGAACAAGGGGAAAGAATAATTGGGCACTTTTTTTATTTTTGTTAGGAGGAATTGTTATAGGAGGTTTTATCGGTCATTATATTGGACAGATTCCCTATATGGAATGGATTAGATATGGTAAAGAATTTGGATTTCAAAACCCTTTGGTTTTAGATTTGGAATTATTATATATTGAATTCAGCATCAAAATACAAATTACTATAGGAAGTATAATAGGAATTATAGGGGCTATACTTATATATAGGAAAATATAGCAAATTACTAATTGCATTAGGCGGTGTATGTATGGACAAGATTATTTTAGCCTCAAGTTCTCCAAGGAGAAGGATGCTTCTTAGACAAATAGGAATCCCTTTTGATATTATCGTTGGCAGTGCCGAAGAAAAGATGGAACCCTCTACCCTGCCATGGGACTTGGTGATTGAATTATCCAGACAAAAGGCAGAAGATGTAGCTAGAGGTTTGGGAAAAGGTTATTTAGTCATAGGGGCAGATACCATTGTGGTTCATAGGAACAAGATTCTTGGAAAACCTAAAGACATGGACGATGCATATTCTATGATTTCTGTTCTTCAGGGGGATATGCATGAAGTGTATACAGGTATTACCCTAATTAAAACCTCAGACAATATCATAAAATCTGGCTTCGAAAAAACGGAAGTACATATGAGGGAGTTATCACCAGAGATTATAAATGCTTATATAGATACTAAGGAACCTATGGATAAGGCAGGTTCCTATGGCATACAGGGGATAGGAACCCTACTTATAGATAAAATACATGGGGATTATAATAATGTAGTGGGTCTTCCTTTAAAGCTGCTTGCTGCATTATTAGGAGAAATAGACATTGAACTATTTAATTATATTACTTTTAAAAGTCAGGAGTGTGAGTAATGACCACTATAAATTGCTCCCATATGTCTATGAAGGAACTCCCAGAACTGGAAAGACCCTATGAAAAGTTAGAACATTTCGGACCACAGGTCCTATCTGAGGCAGAATTATTAGCAATAGTTTTTAGAACTGGTGCAAGAAATGTAAGGGTGGTGGAATTAGCACAAAGATTACTAGCTTTGGAAAAAGAAGAAGGATTATATGGATTGTACCAATACTCTCTTGATGAATTAATGAGTATAAATGGGATTGGAAGGGTTAAAGCAATCCAAATAAAAGCAGTCCTAGAATTATCTAAAAGAATATCCAAACATCAAAACTTATTAAAGCATAGGATTAATTCTCCAAGTAGTATTGCATCCGTTTATATGGAAGAAATGAGATATCTAAAACAGGAGCATTTTAAGATAGCACTTTTAGATACAAAAAACCAGATTGTTTCAGATAGAGACATTACTAAAGGAAGTATTAATTCTTCCATAGTTCACCCAAGGGAAGTATTCAAATATGCAATCAAAAAAAGTGCCACAGCAATTATAATGCTGCACAATCATCCCAGTGGAGACCCTTCTCCAAGTAAAGAAGATATACAAGTAACTAAAAGAATGATAGAATGTGGAGAATTAATCGGTATTCATATACTAGATCACATTATAATAGGTGATGGAAGTTATATAAGCTTAAAAGAACGAGGTATCATATGAAAGCCCTAGGACTAAAACCTTATTTAGAGTTATAGTCCTTTTTATATAGATTTTTGTTGAAAAAAACAATAAAAAAGGGTATGATGTTACTAGTGTTTACATACAAAAAAATCAAACTTATAAAGAATTTACTTATATTTTAATGGATTACATAAATATGGGCTATACTATATAGAAGTTAGAAGTTTTAAATACTTAAGGCAAACTTCGGTGGGGATAATCGTATATAATCTAGAATAGTTATTTGGGAGGAAAAATTATGTTTTTTTCAAGAGACATGGGCATAGATTTGGGAACTGCAAATACATTGGTATTTTTAAAAGGTAAAGGAATTATCGTTAGTGAGCCATCAGTTGTTGCTGTTAACACGAGGACCAATGAGGTATTATCTGTAGGTGATGAGGCAAAACAGATGATAGGAAGAACACCGGGGAGCATCGTAGCAACAAGACCTTTAAAAGATGGGGTTATAGCAGATTTTGCTACAACGGAAGCAATGCTTAAATATTTCATTCAAAAGGCATATAGAAGAGGACTTTTTACTTCCAAGCCACGGGTTATTGTTTGTGTTCCCTCAGGGGTTACAGCGGTGGAAATGAGAGCCGTTTATGAAGCTGCCAAGAACGCAGGTGCTAAGGAGGCCCATCTTATAGAAGAGCCAATGGCTGCTGCTATAGGTGCAGGTCTTCCAGTAGAAGAACCTACCGGAAGTATGGTGGTTGATATTGGAGGGGGTACTAGTGAGGTAGCCATCATTTCCCTTGGCGGCATTGTGACTAGTAAGTCCCTAAGGGTAGCCGGGGATGAATTAGACGAATATATCGTAAATTACATCAAAAAAGAGTACAACCTTATGATTGGAGAGAGGACAGCAGAAGAAATCAAGGTAACGATAGGCTCTGCTTTTCGGAAACTTGAAGAAGAAAGTAAGGAAGTAAGGGGAAGGGATTTAGTGACAGGACTTCCTAAAACTATGAACATTACATCCACCGAAATCATGGATGCTATAAGAGAACCTGTTAATGCCATTGTAGATGCCATAAAATATACTTTAGAAAAAACCCCACCGGAATTGGCAGCTGATATAATGGAGTCAGGCATAATGTTAACAGGAGGAGGGGCATTGTTATCGGGATTGGATAAGCTCATAACTGAGGAAACAGGTATGCCTGTTAACATAGCTTCTGAACCTTTAAATTGCGTTGCTTTGGGAACAGGACTTGCCTTGGAGCATATAGAGACTCTAAGAAATGTATTAATATCTCCTAAAAAGATTTAAAAATAATTATTTGATAGGAGAGGTTTTTTTTGAAGCACTCATTTAAGATTCCTAATAAGTATTTACTTTTATTTTTAACTATTTTACTAGTTCTAGTACTGGTTGCTACCTTTGGGAAAAGAAATAATATTTCTTTTATCGAAAAAGGACTAGGTTATGTGGTCATTCCTGTTCAAAAGTCGTTCAGTAGTGTCGGGGACTGGGTAATAGATCAAATAGGCTTTGTTAAGAATATAAAAGATTTAGAAAAACAAAATACCAAGCTTCTTAAAAAAGTAGATGAATTGTCCTATGAAAATAAAATATTGCAGCAGTATAAAGATGAAAATAATCGATTAAGAAACTTGCTAAAGCTAGATAAAAAATATGCTGATTATCCGAAAATCGGGGCAGAAATAATCGGTAAGGATCCGGGAAATTGGTACAATGTTTTTTTAATTGATAAGGGCAGTAATCAGGGATTAGAAGTAGATATGGTAGTACTTTCCGGAAATGGATTGGCAGGTCATATTATTGAAACTGCGCCTAATTATTCTAAGGTTTTATCTGCTATTGACGATAGAAATGCGGTTAGCTCAAAAGTTTTAAGAACAGGGGATTTAGGGGTTGTTAAAGGAGATATAACCTTAATGAACGATGGGCTTTGCAAGATGGAATATATCGATGCTGAGGCAGATATTATAAAGGGTGATGAAATTGTCACTTCAAATTTGAGTGATATATACCCTCCTGGTATTATGATAGGAATTGTCAAAGAAATTGAAATAGAAAGCCATGGATTAACAAAATATGCATTAATTGAGCCTGTAGTGGATTTTCGACATTTGGAGGAAGTCTTGGTAATTAACAAAAAGTGGAATAAAAAAGATGGAGAATCAAAGGAGTAGTATATGTGCGCCGAATATTTGCTATAAGTATCATTTTAATAATCACCAATATATTGCAATCTACTTATTTTCAGGCCCTGAAAATAAGAGGTGTTATTCCTAATTTTTACATAATGATTATTGTTTCTTTTGCACTTCTTAGGGGAAGTAAAGAGGGGGCAATTGTAGGACTTTTTGCGGGATTATTGCAAGATGTATACTTTGGAACAGCTATTGGATTTTTTGCCTTAATTGGAATGTATATTGGATATTTTTGTGGAAAGATAAATAAGGATTTCTATCCAGAAAGCTTTTTATTACCCCTTGTTTTAACTATCTTTAGTACTTTTTTTTATGATTTATCAGTCTATGTATTTACTTATCTAGTGAGGGGGAAAATCAACTTTATATTTTTCTTTAATAATATTATGCTACCCGGTGTGGTATATACAGGAATTATCTCATTATTTGTATACCAAGGTATTTATTATTTAAATGAAAAACTAGAAATAAAAGAAAAAAAGTATCGAAAATTCTTTGGATAGGCATACTCGGGGCTAAAGGGGGAATTAGGTATGAATCATGAAAACTGTGTAATTTTCAAAGGGACAAAGGATGGATTGGTTATTTTATTAAGCCCTGATATAGATTTTGATATCTTAAAAAAAGTTCTAAGAAAGAAGACCGAGGAAGCAAAAAAATTCTTTAAGGATGCGAAGGTTAGTATTACCTTTAAGGGACGTATCTTAAATGAAGATGAAGAATATAAATTATTACAAATTATTTCAGAAGAAACCCAATTGAACATAAGTTATATTCACGAGGAAAACATTGGTGCAAAGAAATCAGGGGATAGACCTGATGATTTCCCGCTAAATAGGATTGAAAATGGAAGAATGGAAGTAGATAAAACCCAATACTATAAGGGAACAATCCGCTCCGGACAGTCAATAGAATTTCCGGGAAGTGTGGTAGTCATTGGGGATGTGAATCCCGGCGGGGAAATAATTGCTAAAGGAAATATCATTATCCTAGGTTTCCTCAAAGGAATCGTTCATGCCGGTTGTGATGGCAGTAGTAAAGCCTTTGTTGCTGCTTTAGGAATGAGACCTATGCAACTTCGAATAGGCGGTATAATTACAAGGGCTCCAGACCAAGAAGATTATAAGGAAGGCCTAAAACTATTTCCACAAATCGCCCATTTACATAATGAAAACATTTATATTGAACCAATAGATCATAAGCTCCTAGAAAACTTGTAATAATTAATAGTTTCATGATAAATTTTGTAGAAATAAAAATGATGCATTTTTATTAAACTTCTGTTAGAATATGAATATATAGATTATGCTTTGCCAGCAAGGGGGAAATTGCATGAGTCAGGTTATTGTTATTACATCGGGAAAAGGGGGCGTTGGTAAGACTACTACAACGGCCAATATTGGAACTGGGCTCGCACTAAAAGGTAATAAGGTAGTGCTACTAGATGCAGATATTGGTCTTAGGAATTTAGACGTTGTCATGGGACTAGAAAATAGAATAGTCTATGATTTAATTGATGTTGTGGAAGGTCACTGCCGGGTTAAACAGGCTTTGATTAAGGACAAGCGTTACCCTACATTATATTTGCTTCCAGCAGCTCAAACTAGGGATAAAAACGCTATCAGTCCGGAACAGATGCAGAAGTTATGTGATCAACTTCGGGAAGAATTTGATTACATAATTATTGATTGTCCTGCAGGTATTGAACAAGGGTTTAAAAATGCCATAGCTGGGGCTGATCGAGCTATTGTTGTTACAACACCGGAGGTATCAGCAGTTAGGGATGCAGACCGTATCATTGGTTTATTAGAGGCAAGCGAACTAAGAAATCCTACCCTTATTCTAAATCGTATTCGTATGAATATGGTAAAAAGGGGAGACATGATGGCGATGGATGATGTGGTTGACATATTAGCTGTTGATTTATTAGGGGTTATACCAGATGATGAAAATATTGTGGTTTCAACCAATAGAGGAGAACCAGCAGTAACAGATTCATCTTCTTTAGCGGGACAAGCCTTTAGGAATGCAGTTGAACGCATTATGGGAAATAATGTACCATTGATGGATTTAGATATCAATGAAGGATTTATGGGTAAGATAAAAAAATTATTCGGAATAGGTAATTAAAGGATGTGAATTACCATGGAAATTTTAAAATTTTTCAGTAGAAAACCAAGTTCGGGGAGCGTTGCGAAAGATAGATTAAAATTACTATTGATTCATGATCGTATTAACTGTTCCACCGAGCTTCTAGAAATGATGAAATCCGATATTATCAAAGTTATATCAAACTATATGGATATAGACGAGACAGACTTAGATATAGGGATTGATCAAACAAAATTAGAAGAAAATGATGGTACTGTCCCAGTTTTATATGCGAATATTCCAATAAAAAACATAAGTAAAGCAGGAAGTCGATGATTAAGCAGGATATATATCCTGCTTAATTCATTATGAAAGGTGATTAGAAATGATTTCCAAGGAACAATTAAAACGTTTTGATATAGGGTTAGTTCTTCTAGTAACAGCCTTAGTAGGGATAGGGGTTGTTGCAATTAGCAGTGCTCTTCATGTAAATTCTGGAGCTGACCCTGAGTATGTCCATAAACAAATAATGTTCTATTTAATTGGCCTTATATTAATGCTTGTTACAGCACTTATTGACTATCATATTTTAGGTGAACTATATATACTGGCATATGTAGTAGGATTGGGACTTTTGTTATCGGTTCTTGTTCTAGGAGATGATGCTAAAGGAGCAGTTCGTTGGCTTGAAATCGGGCCCATTCGTCTTCAACCATCTGAGTTTGCAAAAATAATTATAATTTTATTTATGGCAAAATTATTTGATAAAAGAATAGATAAAATGAACACCTTTTTAACAGTAATAATGGCTTTTATTTTTTTAGTAGTACCTGTTTATCTTATACAAAAACAGCCTGATTTATCTACTAGTATTGTTTTTGTAGTTATATTTTTGGTATTATTATATGTAGGGGGCATCAGCTATAAATATATTTTAGGGGCTCTTCTTATAGGAATTCCCATTTTGACAATAGCTTTTTTATACATTATTAAAACTCCAGACCAAAAACTTATAAAATATTATCAAAGAGATCGCATTATTTCAATGATTAACAATGAGGAACAAAGCTCTGATAACACTTTTCAAACAGAACAGTCAGTTCACGCCATTGGCTCTGGTCAGCTTTATGGCAAGGGTTTGTATAAAGGGACATTAAATCAATTAAGTTATTTACCTGAGCCTCATACTGATTTTATTTTTTCTGTTATCGGTGAAGAATTTGGATTTATTGGATGTATTTCAGTAATAGGATTAATACTTTTGATAATTATACGGGGGATTTGGATTGCCAAAGATGCAAAGGATGCCCTGGGAAAGTTATTAATTGTAGGTGTTATTACAATGATTGGATTTCAGACTTTTGTGAACGTAGGAGTTGTTACAGCACTTCTTCCTAATACAGGAATCCCTCTCCCTTTTCTTAGCGCTGGAGGAAGTTCTTTATGGGCGAACATGATAGGTGTAGGACTGATATTAAATGTTGGCATGAGAAGAGAAAAGTCTTTTTTTTAGGAGGAAAGTATATGAACATAGGATTGGTAGCTCATGATGCAAAGAAGAAGTTGATGGAAAACTTAGCCATAGCATATCGCTATATATTAATTAAACATAACCTTTATGCCACAGGTACCACAGGGAGATTAATAGAAGAAGCAGCTAATTTGACTGTTCATAAATATCTTGCAGGGCATTTAGGGGGAGAACAACAATTAGGAACCCAGATTGCCCATAACCAGATTGACATGGTTATATTCCTGAGGGATCCTGTATCACAAAAACATCATGAACCAGATATAGCTGCCCTAATGAGATTATGCGATATCCATAATATTCCGGTTGCAACTAATTTGGCCACTGCGGAACTTCTTATAAAAGCTTTGGAACGAGGGGATTTAGAGTGGAGAGATGCTATGAGATAAAAATGCACATTTTGGTGCATTTTTTGCATTTTAATAAATACAGCCGAATCCTCATAAAAACAATGCCCTAGTAATATAATTAATTGTATCCATAGACTATTGTATTGATAAAATTAATATGGGAGGGGCATTATGGAAAAAAGGAGAAGGAATTTACATGGCTCTACAAGAAGATATCGAAATCAAAAGGTCAATACGAAGGAAGTAATATTAAACTTAATGTTAAAACAACTAGGAATTAGTGTTTTTGTATTTCTATTTATTTTAGTTTTAAAGTTCACCCCATTAGAATTTACAAATTCACTCACACAAAATATTGGTGAAGTTATATATTATAATATGACATGGGATGAAGCAATAACCACGGTAAAAAACACAGTTGGTAATATTCCTTTAGTAAAAGATTGGGTTGAAGAGGATAAAACTCAAAATAGCAGTGATAAAGATAGGATGGAAGATTGTTTAATAGAAGAACCTAATATGCCAAAGGATCAAATCCTAGATATAGAACAAAATGGTGGTGAATTAGAAGATATAAATCTTAATAAGGATGAAGAAATTTTTATATTAGAGCCTGAATTGGGGGAGCCTATGGAATTGGTGATTCCATAGGATTTAGAGCAGGTATTGGATTATATGAAGAGCCATGGATAAATCCTGTTGAAGGGAATATTACTTCTGCCTACGGAAATAGAACCAATCCTGTCTTAGATAAGAAAGAGTTCCATGATGGCATTGATATTGGCACGGAGAAAAATAAAGACATAGTAGCAGTTAAAAGTGGAAGAGTATCAAAACGAGAATTATCTTATACTTATGGAAATGTTGTGGAATATGAAGTACAAGGGGGATATACAATCAAATATGCCCACTGTAATGAAATTCTTGTAAAAGAAGGAGATTTGGTTGAACAAGGCCAAATAATTGCAACTGTTGGAAATACAGGATTATCAACAGGACCCCATTTGCACTATAGTATTTTTAGAAATGGTCTAAGTATTGATCCTATTAGTTATGTAGATTTACCCATATTGGAGGAAGCCATGGAATAATCAAATCATGAATAAAATTACTTACTTATGATTTGATTATTTTTTTTTGTTAAGGTAATATATAAATTGCACATTTGAATGGTAAAGGGCCAAGTCATTCATATATTAGATGTTGAATTTGCAATAAGTTTTTAATTAAACGAATTGTAGTTATGGAGGAAAAACAATGGTAAAGTTAAGGGTAGAAGATAAAATATTAACACAGGTAGAAAAGCCCGCTAGATACATCGGAAATGAAGTAAATACTATTATAAAGAATCCTAAAGAAATAGATATAAGATTTGCATTTTGTTTTCCTGATGTTTATGAGGTTGGTATGTCCCATCTTGGAATGCAGATATTATATTATTTTTTAAATGAAAGAATAGATACATACTGTGAAAGGGTTTTTGCTCCCTGGGTAGATATGGAGCAAAAAATGAGGGAAAATAATATTAAATTATTTTCATTAGAATCCCAAAATGAAATTGCCGATTTTGATTTTTTGGGCTTCACCCTGCAATATGAAATGTGTTATACAAATGTGATTAATCTAATTGATTTATCAGGTATACCTATATGGAGCAAGGACAGAACAGATGCTCATCCCATTGTTTGTGCAGGAGGACCTTGTGCATACAATCCAGAACCTTTGGCAGAAATTGTAGACTTTTTCTATATTGGGGAAGGAGAGGCTTCACTAGGACAAGTATTGAACCTTTATAAAGAACATAAAAAACAGGGCGGTTCAAGAAGGGACTTCCTAGAAAAACTGCTGGATGTTGAAGGAATATATGTACCTTGTTTTTATGATGTTGATTATAACGAAGATGGTACAATCAAAAGTTTCACTCCTAACCATAAAAGGGCAAAGACAAAGATAAAAAAACAAATAGTTAAGGATTTAAATAATTCCTTTTATCCTTCTAAGGCAATAATTCCTTGGATTCAAACAGTTCATGATAGAGTAGTTTTGGAAGTTTTTAGAGGATGTATCAGGGGATGTAGGTTTTGTCATGCAGGAATTGTCTATCGTCCTGTTAGAGAAAAATCAAGAGATGTGCTTATGAAACAAGCTATGATGCTGTTAGAAAGTACAGGCTATGATGAAATATCATTGTCTTCCTTAAGTACCAGCGATTATTCAGAATTGGAGAGTTTTTCAGAGGAATTACTTGGAACCTGTAGGGAGGCCAAGGTAAATATCTCCCTTCCCTCCCTCAGGATTGACGAGTTTTCCTTAGATTTGATGGGAAGGATACAGGAAATACGGAAAAGCAGTTTAACTTTTGCCCCAGAGGCAGGGACACAAAGACTAAGAGATGTCATAAATAAAGGAATAAATGAACAAGATATTATGGAGGGTTCAAGAAGGGCTTTTGAAGGTGGATGGGATAGGGTAAAATTATATTTTATGATTGGACTCCCAACAGAGGAAGAAGAAGATATTTTGGGAATAGCTAAATTATCAGAAAAAATAGTGGATATATTTTATAGTATCCCTAAGGAAGAAAGAAAAAAGGCCGTGAAAGTTGTTGTAAGTTCTTCTTGTTTTGTACCAAAACCCTTTACGCCTTTTCAATGGGAGCCACAAAATAGTTATCAAGAATTTATGGATAAACAATATGCTTTAAAAGGAAAAATAAAAAGAAGACAGATTCAATATAATTATCACGATGCTATAATCAGTGCCCTAGAAGGAACAATTGCAAGAGGAGATAGGCGAGTAGGGAAACTACTCTATTCTGCCTGGAAATTTGGAGCAAAATTTGACGGGTGGACTGAATTATTTAATATGGACCATTGGAATAAGGCTTTTGAAGAAACTGGGATAGAGCCTTGGTTTTATGCCAATAGAAGAAGAAGTTACGATGAAATTCTTCCCTGGGATCATATTTTTGTTGGAGTAACAAAGACATTTTTAAAGAAAGAACATGAAAGAGCCTTAAACGGGAAAAGAACCCCTAACTGTAGGCAAAAGTGTGAAGATTGTGGGGCAAAAGGATTTGGGGGAGGAGTTTGTTATGAAGGTTAGAATTAAGTTTACAAAGTCTGGAAACACGAAATTTGTGGGTCATCTTGACTTAATTAGACTATTTCAAAGATGTATAAAAAGAGCTAAACTTCCTATAAAATATTCAAAGGGATACAATCCTCACCAGCTTATGTATATTGCCCTTCCCCTACCTATAGGGGCAACTAGTGAAAGTGAATATATGGATTTAGATTTAAATGAAGACTGTAATATGGAAAACATACAAATTAAGCACAGTCTTAACAAAGTTCTCCCTGTAGGTCTTAAGATAGAAGATGTCGTTCATCTTGGGGAAGGTGATAAAATAGGCATGGCAGCAGTTGACTCTGCCAGCTATAAAATATTTATCAATAAAAAAGATGTTCCAGATGATTTTATAAAAAAGGGGGAAAGCTTTTTTTCTCAAAAAGAAATATGGGTTATAAAGAAAGGGAAAAAGAAGGTTAGAGAAATAAACATCAAGCATATGATTCAGCATTATTCCATGGAAGAAAGAGATAAGCAATGGACTCTTGACTTACAATTGGCAACAGGAAGCAGGATAAATCTAAAACCTGAAACTGTGCTTAAAAAACTTTATGAAGAAAACCAATGGAAGTTTAGGGAATATACAATGCAAATCCATAGAACAGAAATATTTTCAGAAATGGAAAACCAATTTATTCCCTTACTAAATTTAAAGATGGAGTGAATAGCCATATGGCCACTGATATTATCGTAGATGCAGGTGTTAATCAAATTCGTGTAGGATTGGTAGAAAATCAAAAACTAGTTGAATTGTATATTGATGATGAAAATAGACATAAAACAGTAGGGAATATATATAGAGGAGTTATTAAGAGGATTCTTCCAGGACTTGAGGCTGCTTTCGTGGATATAGGTCATAAAAAAAATGCATATCTTGATTTAAGGAAATTACAACAAAACCTAAACAATTCTACTTTAAATATAAAGCAAGGGGAGCATATTACTGTTCAGGTAGAAAAAGAAGCAATGGGTATGAAAGGCCCTAAAGTTACATCCAATATTAATATTACAGGAAAGTATATGGTACTTATACCTAGGGAAAATTCCATCGGAATATCTAGAAAAATAGAGGATAATACAGAAAGGGAACGTCTAAAAGCTATATTTGAGCAGCATAAAATAGAAAATTGCGGTATCATCATAAGAACTGATAGTGTGGGTAAAAGTGAAGAAGAATTGATTAAGGAACTAAACTTCTTAAAGCTTAGATGGGCAGAAATAGAAAAAAAGGAAACGTACATATTAGCGCCGTCCCTTTTGTATGGAGAAATATCCCTTCCTCTAAAGGCCTGTAGGGATTTATTAACCTCACAAATTAGGAAATATATTGTTAATGATAGGGATATCTATGAAGATGTAATAAAATTCATTGGTGCGATATCTCCCCATTTAAAAGACAAAATTCAATACAAAGAGGAATCTAATCTTTTTCAGCACCTTATGATAGAAAGTCAAATTGAAAAAGCCTTAAATCGCCATGTATGGTTAAAAAGCGGAGGTATGATTATAATTGACACCACCGAAGCGATGACAGTTATCGATGTAAATACAGCAAAATATGTAGGTAAAAAAGATATGGAAAAAACCATTTTGAAAACTAATATAGAGGCTTCCATAGAAATTGCAAAGCAGCTAAGACTTAGAAATATTGGTGGAATAATAATTATCGACTACATTGATATGAAAGACAAGGCAGATAAGAATGCAGTTATTAATGTTCTTGAACAGGAGCTAAAAAATGATAGGGTAAAGGCATCTGTATTAGGCATAACGAACTTAGGACTTGTAGAAATGACAAGAAAAAAAACAGGGCCATCTCTTACATCTTTATTATTTAATAAATGCCCGCTTTGTGAGGGCAAGGGGATGACACATTCTCTTAAATATATCGGAGATAAAATCCAAAAGGAAATAGACTTTATATTTACTCAAACAATATATAGTAGGATTACTATAGAAGCAAACCAACAGGTGATAAAATGGTTTAGCTCAAAGGATACATCCTATAAGTCTTTAACTGAAAAAAAATACGGCAAAAAATTAGAGTTTATAGAAAATAACAATCTTACAAACGAAAAATACAATATTATAAAGGAAAAATAAAGGGATTTTGCAAAAACCTTGACAATTAGAAGGAGCTATGATACCATTAGTCGGTATGTAGCCGCACGAAGAGGTCGAAACTTCTAGACTTGAAGTACCGTATTCGGCGAGTATCGGTTTAAGGAGGTGTACGAATGTACGCAATTATTGAAACAGGTGGTAAGCAATATAGGGTCCAAGAAGGAGATATTATTTCTGTTGAAAAACTAGGAATAGCTGATGGTGGGCAAATTACATTTGATAAGGTTCTCGCTGTATCTAAAGATGATTCCCTTTCCGTAGGAACCCCTTTTGTAAATAATGCAAGTGTTTCTGCTTCTGTTATAGAAGAAGGAAAAGGTAAAAAGATCATTGTTTACAAATACAAACCTAAAAAAGGTTACCACAAGAAGCATGGTCATAGACAACCATATACGAAGATTAAAATTGAAGCCATTAATGCATAATCATGATTAAAGTTAATTTTTATTTAAATGATGACAAGCAGTTGGTTGGTTTTAGAATAAGCGGTCACGCATCATATGGTGAATATGGAAAAGATATAGTATGCGCTGCTGTTAGTGCATTGGCTATCAATACAGTAAATTCAATAAAACAATTTACAAGGGATTCCATAGAGGTACAAAGTGATGATGAAGGCGGATTTTTAAATGTGGTTTTACTTAAAAGTCCTAGTGATAAAACCTTATTATTGTTTAATTCATTAGAATTTGGATTAACGAATATTAAAAAAAGATATGATAAGAACATTCAGATTTCATATAGGGAGGTGTACTTATGTTAGAAATGAACCTTCAGTTTTTTGCAAGCAAAAAGGGAGTAGGATCTTCTAAAAACGGTCGTGATTCCGAATCTAAAAGGTTAGGAGCAAAACGAGCAGACGGACAATTCGTTAAAGCCGGTAATATATTATATAGACAAAGAGGAACAAGAATCCATCCGGGCAATAATGTTGGCAGAGGTAAGGATGATACATTATTTGCTTTAGTTGATGGAAATGTTAAATTCGAAAGAAAAGGCAGAGACAAAAAACAGGTTTCTGTATATCCTGCTTAATTGTAAAAACATATATTTGTAAGGTTTCAAATGAATTCATTTGAAACCTTTTTTAGTATATAATATTATTTGTACATAATTGTTATAATAGTAGATTCCGTGGCGAATAATAAAAAAGTAGAGAAGGATTTTAATAAGAAGGTGATAAAATGTTTGTTGATAAAACAAAAATATTTATACAATCAGGAAGAGGCGGACATGGGGCAGTATCCTTTAGGAGAGAAAAGTATGTGCCTAATGGAGGGCCAGATGGAGGCGATGGCGGAAAAGGTGGGGATATTATCTTTGAAGTCGATTCAGGTATGGGTACACTTATGGATTTCCAACACAAAAGACATTATAAAGCACAGCCTGGTGAAGACGGAGGGAAAAAAAGATGCCATGGTAAAGATGGAAAAGATTTAATTATAAAAGTACCCCCGGGAACCATTATAAGGGAAGCCGAAAGTGGTAAAATTATGGCGGATTTGACTGGAGAAACAAAAAAGAGGATATTACTTAAAGGCGGTAAAGGGGGCAAAGGTAATCAGCATTTTGCTACTTCTACAAGGCAGGCTCCAAGATATGCTGAAAGTGGGCAAGAAGGAAGAGAATACTGGGTTATTTTAGAACTAAAGGTTATTGCAGATGTTGGGTTAATAGGGTTTCCTAATGTTGGGAAGTCTACACTTTTATCTGTTATCACTAATGCTCAGCCCAAAATTGCAAATTATCATTTTACTACCCTAAATCCAAACCTAGGTGTTGTAGACAATCCGTATGGAAGGGATTTTGTAATAGCAGATATACCGGGACTTATAGAAGGAGCCCATGAAGGAGTAGGTCTTGGATATGACTTTTTAAAGCATATTGAAAGAACAAAAGTTCTAGTACATGTGGTGGATGCAGCAGGGTTAGAAGAACGTAACCCGATAGAAGATATCGAAAAAATTAATTATGAATTAAAGGCTTATAATGAAGAACTAGCTGGACGACCCCAGATTATTGCTGCAAATAAGATAGATATCCCAGGGAGCGAGGAAAATATATCTTTGCTAAAAGAAACTTTTGAGCCTATGGGTTTCAAGGTAATCCCCATTTCTGCTGCTGCACAAAAAGGCCTAAAACCATTAATGATAGAAGTAAGTAAATTACTAGAAAAAATAGATGCCGAACCTTTAAAGTTTGAAGAAGACTTTGAACTATTTGAGGAACCTAAAGAAACTAACGAACCATTTACCATTAATAAATCAAGTGATAATTATTATATTGTAGAAGGAACCGGAGTAGAAAAAATGATAGGATATACCAATCTTGAATCAGAAAAGGGACTTGCCTTTTTTCAAAAATATCTTAGGGAACGAGGAATTATTGATGCCTTAGTGGAAAGTGGTATACAAGAAGGGGATTATGTAAGAATCTATGATTTGGAATTTGAATACTACAAATAGTGATATGTTCATGCTAACCATTAGATGGAATTTAAGGAGGGAAAATGTATGATTACCAGTAAACAAAGGGCATACCTTAGAAGCTTAGCCAATAATATAGAACCTATTTTTCAAATTGGTAAGGGTGGGGTAACTCCTGATTTGACCAAGGGGATAGATGAGGCCTTAGAAAAGAGAGAGCTTATTAAGATAAATGTTTTAAATAATTGTATGATGTTACCTAGGGAGGTTTGTGATATACTCCATGAAAGAACCCGCTCTGAACCTATTCAGGTAATAGGTAAAAAGATTGTTCTGTATCGAAAATCTAAAGAAAATCCATCAATTGAGTTGCCTAAATAACGGTAGATGAAATTTATGGGAGGATTATATATATGAGAAATATAGTTGATGAAGCCAAAACCCCTAAATCTTTAGCAATTATGGGGGGGACATTTGATCCCATTCATTATGGTCATTTGGTTACTGCAGAGGCAGTCAGATATCAATATAATATTGAGCAGGTTTTTTTTATGCCTACAGGGCAACCGCCCCACAAATCAGATAAAAAAGTAACCCATAGTGAGCATAGGTATCTAATGAGTGTATTAGCCACCGCAGCTAATCCCCATTTTAATGTTTCTAGAATAGAAATTGATAGAACAGGTCCAACGTACACGATTGATACTATTAGGGATTTGAAAAGGGATTATGGGGAAGATATAGAATTATTTTTTATTACCGGTACAGATGCTCTCCTGCATATTTTCTCATGGAAAGATGCAGAAGAACTACTAAAATTATGTACCTTTGTAGCTGTTAATCGTCCGGAATACAATATAGAAGAACTTATCCAAAGGATAGAAATTATAAAAAAATATTATGAGTCTAAGATTCATTTTTTAGAGGTACCTGCTTTGGCAATTTCTTCGACAGATATTAGAAATAGGGTTCAAAAAGGAATGCCTATTAAATATTTAGTACCTGAATCGGTTGAAAACTATATATACAAGTTTAAATTATATGTGTAAAAGGATGCAATTATGATGAATTATGATACCATAAGACAAAAACTCCAATCGGCACTTAGCCCTAAAAGATACAAACACACCTTAGGAGTAGTACAAGTTTCGCAAGAATTAGGGAGTATTTATGGGATGGATAAAGAAAAGATATTTTTATCAGCTTTACTCCATGATTGTGCAAAGGATATGCCAGTAAACACCAAAGCAAGATTATGCAAGGAGTATCATATCCCTCTGGATTCATTTATGAGGGATGATATTGAATTATGTCATAGTTTTTTAGGTGCAGAAATAGCAAAAAGAGAATACAATATATTAGATAGAGAAATATTAGATGCCATAAGATATCATACGACGGGGAGAGCCCATATGACAAAACTAGAGAAAATAATCTATCTAGCAGATTATATAGAACCCAATCGTGAAAATTTTGAAGGGTTGGAAACCGTGAGAAGGCTATCTTATGAGAATTTAGATAAGGCAGTGATATTTGCTCTTATAAATACGATTGAGTACATTAAGAATAATAAAAAAACATTACATCCCTTAACCCTACAGGCATTAGATTACTTAACTTCAAAAAAGGAGGAGAAAAATTGAGTTTAAATGAAATGATTAGCATCGCCTATAGAGCTTTGGACGACAAAAAAGCAGAGGATATAAAGATTTTAGATATTCGAGATATAACAGTTATTGCAGATTATTTCGTTATTGCCTCAGGTAGGAATGCAATTCAGGTTCAAGCCATGGCAGAGGCAGTAGAAGAAGAATTACTTAAACATAAATATCAATTGGTCCACAGGGAAGGTTACCATTCAGCAGGCTGGATTTTAATTGATTTTGGTTCGGTAGTCATTCATATATTTGATAATGAGGTAAGGGATTTTTATTGTTTAGAAAGATTATGGGGAGATGCTAAGACTATCTCTAAAGAAGAGTTAAAATCTAATATTAAGTAAACGATAAAACGGGCGAATTTTCGCCCGTTTTATCGTTTGTGCAAGGACTTAGAAAGGCGGAGCTTATTTTTGGGTAGGTAGTACATGCGCTTTCTATTTTTAGAGGAATAAATCAAAATCAAAATAAAAAATAACACAAACAAAATTAACACTGTAGCAGCTATCATAATAAATATTCTAATATATTTATTAGGACTGCTGTGAGGGGTTATTATTTCTTTAACTTGACTTGTGGAAACAGGCTGGGCTTTTTCTATGTTTTCACTTGAAATAAGACTTACGGTACCTAGAACTTTATTTTCAAACACAAGGTCCAAATCCCCAATTTCCTCATTTTTATTAATAGGTAGATTTACCTTTTTGGGAGGGGAGATTTTTTTAATTATATCTTCTTTTGAGGCCTCTTTTGGAAGCACACAAAAAACTTCAGATTGGGCATACACCTCAACATTTTCTTGATGTTCGTTTTCATCGTCATCAAAATAGATAATGGGAAAAGTACCCATTGAGGTGCCCTGTTCTATTATAGGGATTAATTTAAAATGATTGAATCCATAATCTAGTAATGTTACTGTATCATCATACATGGCCTGTTTTTCAGATTTTAGAATAACTGAAATAAGTTCCATATCGCCTCTTTTTGCATAGGTTACAAGGGTATGCATTGCCTCGTCGGTAAAACCAGTCTTACCACCTTCACAACCATCATAGTAGGAATTGGGATAAGCCCTTTGGTTAAACAATCTATGTTGATGGGCTAAAGGCCGTGGCTCCTCGACTAAATTGGTTGGGGGAATCGTATATGTAATGGTTCCTATAATCTCCCTAAAATCGTCATACTTAAGACATTCTCTAGCAATTAAGGCCATATCATAAGCAGTAGTATAATGATTTTCATCATGTAATCCATGAGGATTAACAAAATTCGTATTTATAGCCCCTATTTCTTTGGCCCTTCTAGTCATATGCTCACTAAAACCATCAATAGAACCATCTATATGTTCTGCTATAGCATTAGATACTTCATTAGCGGACATAAGTACCATCCCATACAAAGCATTTCTTAAAGAAATTTGTTCTCCTTCTCTCATTCCTATATGGCTACTTCTCCACTCAATGCTATAAACAGCATCTTTTGAAAAAGTGATAGTATCTTCTAAATTTCCGTTCTCGATAGCCAACAATGTAGTCATAATTTTGGTGATGCTAGCAGGAAATTGCTTTTTGTAAATATTTTTTTCGTATATTATAAATCCGGTCTTTGCATCCATTAAAATTGCAGACTCAGATTGAATAACTGGCTTATTTTGGGCAAAAATTTCAGATGGGGTGCAAATCGTGGATATAACCAAGGAGGTTGATAGCACCAAAATACCCCATGCCCTGCTTAAAAAACGGGAAATGTGCATTATGAAACTCCTCTCTATTTAAAGTACTGTTTAAGTATATCAAAAAAATCAAAATTGGTAAAGAAATGATGATTATCTATTATAATAAAAAAGGAGAAATAAGCAAATGAAAAGACAAGCTTTACTTTATGCATGCATTATAATAGTATTTATAATATGTGGAATTTTATACATTAATAATCGATTATCCTTAATAGATTCCCCAATAAATGAACTAAATTCCTTAGAATACGAGATAGAAGCCGATATTCAGGCTCCTATAGAAGCAGATACTAGTAAATTAAATCAAGAAAAAATTAAAGAAGAAGTTATTAAGGAAGAGCCTATTAAAGAACAGCCTATTAAAGAAGAAATACTTATGGCAGTTTATATATGCGGAGCAGTAAATAATCCCGATGTTTATACCCTGAAAGAAGGGAGCCGTATTAAGGATGTAATCGATATGGCAGGCGGGGCCCTAGAGGATGCAGATTTAAACTATTTAAATCTAGCAGAAAAAGTTATCGATACACAAAAAATTTATGTACCAAAAATAGGAGAAGAAATTGACAAATCCCTCTTAAAAGTGGAAAATAGAGAGGAGCAGGTTTCTACAATAAATACTAGTAGCAGTGGATTAATAAATATTAATACTGCATCAGCAAGAGAACTTCAAACACTTTCAGGAATAGGTTCTGTAA
The DNA here is from genome assembly GCA_012519205.1 of Candidatus Epulonipiscium sp. NCBI lineage: Bacteria > Bacillati > Bacillota > Clostridia > Lachnospirales > Lachnospiraceae > Candidatus Epulonipiscium > Candidatus Epulonipiscium sp. Next base: position 53,799 of record JAAYQR010000017.1, read on the forward strand.
TAGCTCAAAATATCATTGAGTATAGGCAGTCCAATGGTTCTTTTAGGACGATTGAAGAAATTAAAAACGTATCAAGAATAGGTGATAAGACCTTTGAAAAAATAAGAAATAATATTACAGTACAATAGGAGGATATAATGAAAAATAAAGTTCTAGTTGTTGACGATGAGAAATTAATTGTAAAAGGGATTAAATTTAGTTTGGAGCAGGAAAACTTACTTGTGGATGCAGCCTATGACGGAGAAGAAGCCTTAGAAATGGCGAAAAAAGATAGGTATGACTTAATTATATTAGATGTCATGCTTCCTAAAATTGATGGGCTAAATGTTTGTCAACAAATAAGAGAATTTTCTGACGTACCTATAATTATGCTTACTGCAAAAGGTGAAGATATGGATAAAATTATGGGGTTGGAATATGGGGCCGATGATTACCTTACAAAGCCTTTTAACATATTGGAATTGAAGGCGAGAATAAAAGCAATTTTAAGAAGGGTGACTCAGAATGAAAATGTAACGGATAAGAAAAAGATAAAAACCAATGGACTTGAAATGGAAATAAGTAGTAGGAGGGTTTTTGTTGATGAAAAAGAAGTAAACCTAACTGCAAAGGAATTTGATATGTTAGAATTATTTGCCTCAAATCCTGGAAAAGTATATAGCCGAGAAAGTCTCTTGGAAACAATTTGGGGGTATGATTATCCAGGGGATGTGAGAACTGTGGATGTACATGTTAGACGCCTAAGAGAAAAAATTGAAGCAAACCCAAGTCAGCCTGAATTTATCCATACAAAATGGGGAGTTGGTTATTATTTTAAGGATTGAGACAAAACAATTTCACAGTTTACGGTGGAAGATATTACTAACTTTTATGCTCATTAGCTTTATACCATTGATGGCATTTTCTACGACCCTATATAAGAGATTAGAAAATAACTATATTGAAGAGCGAAAGGCAGAATTACTCAGGCAGGCAAATGTAACCGCAGGACATATTGCTATAGGAAAATACTTACTAGATGATAGTAAAAGGGAATTGTTTGTATATGAGATTGAGCAAACCAGCAAAGAAATCAAGGCCCGAATTATTGTGGTTGATGGGAATAGTTTTGAGGCCTATGATTCTAATAAGACAGAACAAACAGAAGAAAAGAAAAAGACCCATGTATATAAGGAAATACTTAAAGCTCTTCAAGGAAAGGATACCGCTGAAAAGCACGAAGATAATTTAGTATATGCTGCTGCATCCATTATAGATAGCAACCAAATAATAGGTGCAGTAATGATATCTGCTCCAATTGACGATATGGTGAGTAAAACCTTAGATACCATAAAAAGGCAGCTGTATCTTTTAACTATACTCACCAGTATGATAATTGGTATTTTAAGTTTTTTTGCTTCAGGGGTAATTACTAATCCTTTAAAAAGAATGTTAAAAGTAATTCAAAAAATTACAGAGGGACATCTTGAACAAAAAGTCGAAATAAAAGGTAGAGATGAACTAGCAGAACTTGGAAATGCATTTAACCATATGTCTAGTCAGCTTTTGAAGGTAGATCAGTCAAGGCAGGAATTTGTTTCAAATGTATCCCATGAATTAAAGACCCCTTTAAGTTCTATTAAGGTCTTAGGAGAGTCTTTATTATTTCAAGAGGAAGTTCCAAACGAGATGTATAAAGAATTTTTTATAGATATTAATTCAGAAGTGGATAGATTAACTGCAATTATAAATGATCTTTTATTACTGGTTAGGTTAGATCGAAAAGAAGTGCCCATGACAGTTCAAAATACTAATTTAAATAAACTCATTCAAGAAATTTTAAAACGTCTTCACCCCCTAGCAAACAAAAAAAATATAGAATTAATATATGAGAGTTTTAGGGATGTGTATGCAGAAGTAGATGAAATGAAACTTACCTTAGCTATTTCTAATTTAGTTGAAAATGGTATTAAATATACTGAAGAAGCTGGAACTGTAAGGGTAACTGTAGATGCAGACCATCAAAATTCATTTATCAAGGTTATCGATACAGGAATAGGTATTCCAGAAGAAGAAAAAGATAAAATATTTGATCGTTTCTATAGAGTAGATAAGACAAGGGATAGAGAAACGGGGGGAACTGGATTGGGATTGTCGATTACCTATCGAACTGTTTTATTACACCATGGAAGTATTAAGGTAACGAATAATGAGAGTGAAGGTTCAGAATTTACTATAAGATTGCCACTTAAGCAAAGTTAATAATTTTGTAACAACTATTTGCTATGATTGTAAAGATTATATTATATAATATCCCATACCATATAGACTGATTCTATTACAGTTAATAATAAGTGTATATCTATCGGAGGTGATAGGATGAGATCCAAAAATAAAACCGCATTAATTTTCATATTTATTTTTTCACTTATCTTACTTATTTCATTAGTAAGCTGTAAAATGTCAAACAATAAACAAGATAAAAATAAGGATACGCAAGTAATCTTATATTTTATTGATGGGGATAAATCACAATTAAAAGAAGAAAAACGGTTGGTCAATTTAGAAAGCAAAGAAGACTTAATAAAATACTCTGTTGAGGAGCTTAAAAAAATGCCTAAAACCGTGGGGCTTCAACCTTCTATTCCACAGGACATTAAAATCAATACGATGGTATTAGAGGGCAACACATTAAAAGTTGATATCTCGTCGCAATATAAAGATTTATCAGCACAAAAACAAGTATTGCTTAGGGCATCCTTGGTGAAAAGCCTTACAGAATTTGATTTTGTGGACTTATTAGAAATTATGATTGAAGGTGAGCCTCTTCTTGGTGCAGATGGTAAGGCTATAGGTCCTATGTCAAAGGAAGATATAGTTCTTGAACCGTCCAATGCTATAACTAAGGCTAGCTTACAAAATGTTAAATTATATTTTTCTAGCAATAACGCAGAAAAATTAGTTCCCGAAGAAAGACAAATAGAAATAAATCCTAATATTTCATTGGAAAAATACATTGTGGAGCAATTGATTTTAGGACCTAATAATAAGGAATTAATCATGACAGTTCCACCAGAAACAACTATAAAGGATATCGAAACTAAGGATGGAATTTGTTATGTGGATTTAAGCAATGAATTTAGAACGAAACATTGGGGAGGCTCTACAGGGGAAACTATGACTATTTATTCTATTGTAAATTCCCTTACAGAGTTACCTAATGTTAAAAAAGTACAATTTTTAATAGAAGGGGAAAAACAACAAGAATTTAAGGGGCATTATGATTTTAGCGGTCTATTTGATAGAGATGAAAATTTAATTAGATAATGAATTAAGTGGAGGACAAAATGAAGCGTCCGCTTATCTGGATATTTTTAATGTACTTATTAGGTATTTTAGGGGGATGGTACTGCTTAAATTTAAGCAGCACTATCCTTTTTTTTAGTTTTATTTTTGTTATTGTAATAATACTATACAAAAAAACAAAGTGGAACGGAATATTGGTATTCCCCTTATTTTTGTTGTTTGGATATATACAAATAGAGCTGAGCTTTATTCCTAAGGATGTTATTTTAGAAGAAGCAATAAATAAAAACAGCAGTATGAATGTTAAGGTGAAAGGCGTTATCGAGGATATCAAGGATACAGGGGACGGTCAAATAAGCTGCATTATAAAATCCAGTGAAATCCTTTGTAAAAATAAAATCCATGTAAAACCAATTAAAATAAAACTTTATACAAAACTAAATAGTAAAATAGAATATGGCAATATAGTTCAAGTGGATGGAAAAATAATGGCTTTTGAACCTCTTAGGAATCCTGGTGGATGGAATGAAGTCCTTTATATGAAAACTCAAGGAATAGATTATAAAATGTTTGGGGACTTGATATCTATAAAACCTGATAGGAAAAATTTTAGGAGTTATTTGCAGCAACTTAGGGGTAGGTTTTTTCAAGTGTACGATAAATTATTACCATTTGAACAATCTTCCATAATAAAAGCAATGATTATTGGGGAAAAAAGCACCTTAGGCAAGGAACAAAAATTAATATATCAGCAGGCAGGCATATCTCATATATTGGCGATATCGGGTCTACATATTTCTATTATTGCTTTGTTTTTATGGTGGATATTTAAAGCCCTTAGGGCACCAGCTATTGTTAGTACAATTTCTATTGTATCTTTCCTATGGATATACTGTGTTTTTACAGGGTTTGGGGTTTCCACCGTAAGGGCGGTATTAATGATTACCCTAACTTTATCTAGCAAAATCATACGGAGAAGTTATGATGTACATACCTCTATAGTCCTAGCTGCATTTATAATTCTTATAAAGCAACCCCTATATCTATGGAATGCGGGTTTTCAACTATCCTTTGCGGCGGTATTGGGACTAATTTTCCTTGGCCCCTTATTCAATAGGATATTTTGGATACCTGAAAAAATCCGTAAGATTTTATCTCCTTCCATGGGGGCAGGACTTGCAACTTTACCTATAGTAGCGTATCATTTTTATTATATTTCACTAATAGGATTTATTCTTAATCTGATTATAGTTCCTCTATCTACCTTTGTGGTAGGCTTTGGTTTTTTAGGGGGGGTTGTTGGCCTTTTTTGGATTCAGGGAGCCCGTTTTATCATAGGAATAGTTTATTATATACTTTGTTTTTATGAATATATAGCCAAATTATTTATAAGGATTCCCCATTCGAATTTAATAACAGGAGCCACTAGCCTATGGCAGATTTTTGTGTATTATACGACTATTTTTGTACCCATATTGTATTTTTACTATAAAAGAGAGTACAATCTAAACAAAAAGATATTAGGTCGTTTCGGTATAATTTGTCTTTTGTTATGGGGTACATTCTTATTTAAGAATAATAAGTTTGAAGTTGTTTTTTTAGATGTAGGCCAAGGAGATTCGGCAGTAATCCATACCGAAAACAACAAGAACCTATTAATAGATGGGGGAGATAAAGGGTGTCAGAAAGTTATTCTACCCTATTTACATTATAAGGGTATAACCAGTTTAGATGGGGTGTTTTTATCCCATCCCGATAAGGATCATTTAGCAGGACTTGTAGATATCTTAGATTACATAGATATTAAAAAAATATATGTATCCGTAGAAAACGATGGTAAAGATAAAATGTATCACCAATTTATATCAAAGGCAAAAAGCCTTGATATACCTTGTTATTTCCTAAAAAAAGGAGAAGAAATTTCAATTGATAAGATTCATTTAATTTGTCTGTACCCTCAAGATAATCACATGAAGAAAGATGGTGGGGGATGGAATAAGGTATCGATGGTTTTTCAAATACAATACGGGACCCATACATTTTTATTTACTGGAGATATTGAAAAAGAGCAGGAAAATAATATATTAAGACTTTATAAACCTATACAAACAGATTTTCTAAAGGTTCCCCATCATGGTTCCAAAACTTCTTCTACTGAGGACTTTATCCGTTGGTGTAATCCCCAAAATGCCATCATTAGCTGTTCCAAAAATAATAGATATAGTCACCCTCATAAAGAAGTAATAGAAAGACTATCTAAAAATAATATAAACACCATAACCACATCGAATAATGGTGCGGTTATGATAACATCCAATGGAAAAGAGTACGCAATAAATACTATGATACAAAATAGGGGTAATGTATATGAAGCAGCTAAAAGAAGAATTGAAAAAAGATATTTTTCGTTCATCATATTTATTTTATGGGGAGGAGCAGTTCTTAAAAAAGTATTATCTAGAAAGGATAATGGAAAAACTAGTTCCCTGTGAGAATCGATTGATGAATATGGTAACTTTCGAGGGAAAATCAGTTGCAGCCCATCAAATTATAGAAACTGCGCAGGTTCTTCCATTTATGGGTGAAAAGCGGCTTGTTATTGTTGAGGATTCGGGATTATTCATTTCGGGGCGTAAAAGTGATGCGGAACTTATCAATACCTTTATAGAAAACATACCACCTACAACCTGTCTTATATTTCTAGAAAATGAAGTGGATAAAAGAAATAAGCTATACAAAACCATGAACAGCATGAAAGTAGCCATTGAGTTTAAAACTCTTAAGGAAGAAGAACTGCTTATATGGATAAAGAGGGAGTTTAAAAAAGATAAAAGGGCAATCGACAATAAGACGGCTTTATACATGATTCGTACAGTTGGAACCTCTATGGGGGAGATATTAAATGAGATTGAGAAATTAATTGCCTATACGGATGAAAATGCCGATATAACCTCTAAGGATATAGATAATATATGTACTAAATCTCTAGAGGCTCATATTTTTGACCTTCTTAAAGCAATGGGTTATAAGAAGGCAGATGAGGCCCTTAGGATATATTCAAATCTCATTCTACTTAAGGAGCCCCCAATTAGAATCCTGGCTATGATAACAAGACAGATAAGATTAATTCTACAGGTAAAATATCTTTATGAACGGGGGACAAGTCCAAGGAACATCGCCCAAGAATTAAAACAGCCGTATTTTGTGGTAAATGACTGTTTAAAACAGTCACAGTTTTTTACAATATCCACGTTAAAGCAGGCAATAAAAGATTGTTTAGAAACTGATATAGCATCAAAAACAGGCAAGATGGAACCACAGTTAGCAATTGAAATATTTCTTATGAAATATAGCAAATAAAAACCACCCTAAAGGGTGGTTTTTATTTATGCGCCAATTTTATTTACTATCTTAGCTAAGCTTGATTTCTTTCTAGCAGCAGCATTCTTATGGAATACACCTTTAGAAACAGCTTTATCAATTTCAGTAGCAGCTTTCGCTAAAGCAATTTTAGCTTCTTCAAGATTATTATTTTCGGCGGTTAAAACAACTTTCTTTATAGCTGTTTTAACTTTTGATTTAATAATACGATTTCTTAAAGTTTTTGTTTGGATAACTTTTATTCTTTTCTTTGAAGATTTTATATTTGCCATCTTGTCACCTCCTCAGGATTCGTGATTAGACGAGACACATCTTTTATTTGGGGAATAATAGACGAATCATTTAAAGTCAAACATAATATATTTTAATCTATAAAAGGAAATAAGTCAATGAATATAAGAAAAAATACTGGAAAAAATACTTTTATGCACTTTAACAATAGGAGATGATAATATGGGAAAAGAAGGAACTAAGTTTAGCGTTCGGACGGACCTAGCAATAGAAACTAGGGAAATGGTCAAAAAAGAAGAAAATGTAGAAGTTCCTGGGGTAAAGGTAACTGTGGAGGAGCAAAAAGAAAAGGAAATAACTGTGACATGGGTGGAAATTATGAACGAAGAGGGAGAAAAACAAATGGGTAAGCCCATGGGGAATTATATTACTGTTGAAAGCCCCCTTATGAAAGAAAATGATGTGGAAGCCCATGAAGAAATCATTAGGACATTGGCGAAACAATTGGTAAAAATAAAAGAATTAGATGAAGATACGGTTATATTGATAGTAGGATTAGGAAATTGGAATGTAACCCCTGACGCCCTAGGACCTAAGGTAGTTTCTAAGGTATTTGTGACAAGACATTTACTTTCACAGGTGCCGGAGCAAATTGATGAATCAGTTCGTCCAATAAGCGCTATTTCTCCTGGTGTAATGGGAATTACGGGGATAGAAACCAGTGAAATTATTGAAGGAGTAGTCAAAAAAGTAAAGCCCGATTTGGTTGTGGCTATTGATGCCTTAGCATCAAGAAAGGCAAGCCGGGTCAATGCAACGATACAGATAGCAGATACCGGAGTGCACCCAGGTTCAGGGGTAGGCAATAGGCGAAAAGGTTTAAATGAAGAAACCTTAGGGGTTCCGGTTATTGCCATTGGGGTTCCTACAGTTGTGGATGCAGCAACCTTAGTAAATGATACAATAGACCATTTAATTGAAGCCATGTTAAAAGAGGCTAATCCCAATATGGGTTTTTATAAAATGCTAGAGGATTTAAATGAACAAGAAAAATACCAATTAATAAAAGAAGTCTTAAATCCCTATGTAGGAGATTTGTTCGTAACTCCTAAAGAAATTGATTCAGTGATTGATAGACTGGCATATATCATTTCTAATGGTATAAATATTGCTTTTCACCCTGGAATTGATTTAAAAGATATTAATAGATATACGTATTAAAATCATAATGTATGCCCTACAATAATAAAATATATATATACAATTTCTAAAGATAATTATTGGGGGGCAATATTTTGATAAGAATTCATACGGTTAATATCAAAAAAATAAAGTCAGGAACAATATTCATTATAATTTTAGCTTTTTCAGTCTTTTTTATATCTAAATTACTGCAGATTGCTAGTAGGGATATTTCAATTGATTTTGAAGATAAAATCGGTGGAGTTCCGCGATACATTAAAGAACAATCTTATAATCCTCAGATTTATAAAAAGATAATCGACCAAACTATTCCGTATGTTGATGAGTATTCAAATAATGGACAGACTGTAGATGGTTTAGCTACGAATATAATGATTCTTTTTACAGGTATAAACTCAAATAAGTTAAACACTATTTTTGAAGGAATTATCCCTGCATCAAAAAGCCTATATCTAAACTCATTGCAATATGCACAAAATGTAATAGAGGTAGAAGGACATTTTGAGGATTACTTGAAAAATGAGGATAAAGGAATATATCAAAATGAAGAAGATTTTTATGATGGTGGCATGGAAGAAGCAGATACATTTGAGGATCCCTTTAGTAATTCTAAAATCATATACACAGAGGAACAACTCAAAGATATTGATTTTCTATACAGAAATATTTATAATTTCCAAGGGAATTTAAGATTAACCTATAAGGAAATACCGGCAGCAAAACTTATTAAAAAGGATATGACCTTAAAGAAAAAGGACTCCAAACCCCAAATATTAATATTTCATACCCATTCTCAGGAAAATTTTATAGATAGCAATCCTAAGAATTTAAACGAGGGAGTTATAGGTTTAGGTGATGAATTAGCAAAAATTCTCCAAAGAGAATATGGGGTTGGGGTATTACATCATAAGGGGCAATACGATGTAATGAATGGGAAATTAATGAGGGATGGAAGTTATGAAAGGGTGGAGCCTGCCATAAGAAAAATTTTAAAACAAAACCCTTCCATTGAGGTGCTTATTGACTTGCATAGGGATGGGGTACTAGAGCATGTGAGATTAGCTACCACAATAGATGGAAAACCCACAGCAAAGATTATGTTTGTAAATGGTGCTTGCAAAATTATGAAAGATGGTCGGCTTACAGAAGTTACAAGTCTCCCAAATCCATATAGAGAAGAAAATCTTGCGTTTAGTTTGCAGATGCAGCTTAAGGGCAATGAACTTTATCCTGATTTACTAAGAAAAATATATATAAAGCCCTATAGGTATACCCTTCATATGCTTCCTAAATCCTTAATCATAGAAGTAGGTGCCAACACCAATACCCTAGAGGAAGCAAAGAACTCAATGAAGCCCCTAGCAGAAATTTTAGCAAAGGTTTTGGAACTGCAAAATTAGAAGGTATTGAGCCATGACCTGGCCTATGTTATAATATGTTGATGTATAAAAACAAGCATTAAAGCCAACTGTAAATCGGTTGGTTTTCTTAAGATACTATATTAAGGAGGAACACCCAAGATGTCCCTTTCAAAACAAAAGAGAACTAGAAACTTTTGCATTATTGCCCATATAGATCATGGGAAATCAACTTTAGCAGATAGGATTATTCAAAAAACCGGCTTACTTACGGAACGGGAAATGCAGGCACAAGTCCTAGACAATATGGATTTGGAAAGAGAAAGAGGAATCACCATTAAGTCCCAAGCTGTTAGATTAATATATAAAGGCGAGGACAATGAAGAGTATATATTTAATTTAATCGATACCCCGGGGCATGTGGATTTTAATTATGAAGTATCCAGGAGCCTTGCAGCTTGTGAGGGAGCAATTCTAGTAGTAGATGCAGCCCAAGGTATAGAGGCGCAGACCTTAGCAAATGTGTATTTAGCTTTAGAGCATAATCTAGAGATTATACCAGTAATTAATAAAATCGACTTACCCAGTGCGAACCCTCCTAATGCAATCAAAGAAATAGAGGATATAATAGGTATACCTGCAGAAGATGCGCCACTTATATCTGCAAAAGCAGGTATAAACATAGAACAGGTTCTAGAAAAAATAGTTCAAGGGGTGCCGAGTCCAAAGGGGGATTTTGATACTCCCCTTAAAGCCCTTGTCTTCGACTCCATATATGATCCCTATAAAGGAGTTATTGCTTTTTGTAGGATAAAAGAAGGAATCATTAAAAAAGGTATAAAAATCAAAATGATGTCAACAGGAAAAGAATTCGAAGTAACTGAAGTGGGTTTTTTTGGACCTGGTCGGTTTGTTGTTACCGATGAATTGGAAGCGGGGGATGTTGGCTATATAGCAGCCAGCATTAAAAATGTAAAAGATACAAGTGTTGGGGATACCATTACAGATGCCACTAATCCTGCAGAACACCCCTTGCCTGGATATAAAAAAGTTAACCCCATGGTTTATTGTGGAATGTATCCTGCCGATGGAGCTAAATACGAAGATTTAAGAGAGGCCCTTGAAAGACTCCAGTTAAATGATGCGGCATTGATATATGAACCAGAAAATTCCATAGCCTTAGGCTTTGGTTTTAGATGTGGTTTTTTAGGTTTACTCCATATGGAGATTATTCAAGAACGTTTAGAAAGAGAATACAATTTAGATTTGGTTACAACTGCCCCTAGTGTTATATATAAGGTTTATAAGACCAATGGAGAAATGATTCATTTATCCAATCCTGCAGACCTTCCAGAACCATCTGAAATTGAACATATGGAAGAACCGATTGTGAAAGCAGAAATAATTGTACCTACAGATTATGTTGGTGCCATTATGGAATTATGTCAAGAACGCAGGGGAGAATACATAGGAATGGATTATATTGAAGAAACTAGAGCAGTTCTTACCTATCATCTCCCTCTAAATGAAATAATATATGACTTTTTTGATGCTTTAAAATCTAGGACAAGGGGATATGCCTCCTTTGACTATGAATTAATAGGCTATCATGAATCCAATTTGGCTAAACTGGATATTATGGTTAACAAAGAAGTGGTGGATGCCTTAAGTTTTATTGTTCATGAAGATAAAGCCTATGAAAGAGGCAGGAAAATCGCAGAAAAACTAAAACAAGAAATACCAAGACATTTATTCGAGATTCCCATACAAGCTGCTATAGGCAATAAGATAATTGCTAGGGAAACAATTAGCGCTATGAGAAAAGATGTATTGGCTAAATGTTATGGTGGGGATATTTCCCGTAAGAGAAAACTATTAGAAAAACAAAAAGAAGGTAAAAAGAGAATGCGCCAAATCGGAAACGTAGAAGTGCCCCAATCTGCATTTATGAGCGTATTAAAATTGGAGTAAAAAATGGACAATCGTATAGGATTATATATTCATATACCCTTTTGTAAATCTAAATGCTATTATTGTGATTTTGCTTCCTATGCAAATCAAAATGAAAAAATGAAGGCTTATGTTTTAGCATTAACAAAAGAAATAAAACATTATGGAAAAATATTTTCAGATAAAAAAGTTGACTCAATATTTATAGGAGGAGGAACTCCTACAGTTCTTCCTCTTGATTTAATTAAAGAGTTGATGCAAACTATATTTTGTAATTTTTCCTTGGAATATAATGCGGAAATTACCATAGAAAGCAATCCGGGGACCTTAAATAAAGAAATGCTTAAACTATTAAAAAGGCTAAATATCAATAGATTAAGTATAGGACTTCAAGCATGCCAAAACAATCTTCTAAAAGCTATTGGAAGAATTCATACAGTAGAAGATTTTAACCAAAATTTTTTCCATGCGAGGGAAGCAGGGTTTAACAATATCAATGTAGATTTGATGTTTGCTCTTCCTAATCAAACAATAAAAGATTGGCAGGTAACCCTTGAGTACATCTCAGATTTAAGTCCGGAGCATATTTCTTGCTATAGCCTAATAATAGAGGAAGGCACACCTTTTGGAAAATGGGAGGAGCAAGGCAAAATAAAAAGATGTGATGAAAAGTTAGATAGATGTATGTACCACTATGCCAAAAAATATTTAAATAGTAAGGAATATAAACATTATGAAATTTCCAATTTCTCAAAGCCTTCTTCTGAGAGTAAACATAATCTAATATATTGGCAGTATAAGCCCTATATCGGTATGGGGTTGGGAGCTCATTCATTTGTGGATGGAAAGCGTTATCACAACACCTATAATTTAGAGAAATATATACAAGCCAAAGGTGAAATAAGAAGTTTGCAAGAAGACATAGAAATACTTCCCCCTTCGATGCAGTATTCCGAATACATATTTTTAGGGCTTCGCCTTTTAAAAGGTATATCCATCAAAGAGTTTGAGGTTTATTTTAAGACTTCATTTGATAAATTATTTGGAGAAAGTGTAAAAAAACTTATAGAACTGCGTCTTCTAGAAAAGAATAAAGATAGAATAAACCTTACATCAAAAGGACTTGATGTAAGCAATACAGTTTTTACAGAATTTTTATTATAAAACACTAAATAATATCTTGACAAAATATATTTAGGGTGGTATTTTAGATGTGAAGTTAGCACTCACACCACTTGAGTGCTAACAACTAATAGGAAGTGATTATATGATCTTAGATGAGAGAAAAATTAAAATACTAGATGCGATTATTAAAGATTATATACTTACAGGAGAACCCGTAGGCTCTAGGACTATTTCCAAAAAATACGAGTTAGGTGTAAGCTCTGCAACCATAAGGAACGAAATGTCTGATTTAGAAGAATACGGTTTTATTGTTCAGCCGTATACCTCGGCGGGAAGAATTCCTTCCGATAAGGGATATCGTTTATATGTAGATCAGTTAATGGAATGTAAGGCTATCAGTGATGATAGATTGATTATGTTTGAAAAAATGCTAGAAAGTAAAATCCATAAAATAGATTCCTTAATAAGAGAAGTGGCAAAGCTTTTATCTCTATTTACCAATTATACATCGATGATTTCTGCACCTCAAATTCAAAAAACAAGACTAAAACATATGCAGCTTATACCCTTGGATTCTAATTCCGTCATATTGATTATAGTAACCGATGCCAATATAATAACAAATAATGTTATTCAAATGGATATGGCTGCAGATCAAGACACTTTAAATAAATTGTCTGTTATGCTTAATGATTATTTAAGGGGATTGACTATAGAGCAAATAAATCTTCCCTTAATTCAAGAATTAAAGGTTAAGATGGGCATATATGGTGAGATAGTTAGTCCAATATTAGATGTAATTGCTAAATCTATCAAATCTAAGATAACTCCGGAAGTTTATTTAAGTGGGGCAATAAATATGCTGGATTTTCCTGAATTTAGCGATATAGTTAAGGCGAAACAGCTATTTAATACCTTAGAAGAAAATGATTTTTTAGCATCAATTTTATTAAAAAATCCATCAGATGGGATTAAAATAACCATTGGGGAAGAAAATGAAGTTGATGAAATTAAAAATTGTAGTTTGATTACCGCATCTTATGAGATAGGAGGAAAAAGTGTAGGAACTATAGGAATTATTGGTCCGACAAGGATGGAATATGGAAAAGTAGTTTCTACATTATCATATATTTCCAAAAATTTGGATAAATTATTAAAGAAATTTTCCGATGGATGAAATTAAAAAATAAGAAAAAGGGTGTATAAAGTGGATAAGGATCAGATATTAGAAAATGAAAATACTGCTGAAACAATAGGCGAAGAAGAAATTGAAGTAATCGATACTAAGGATTCATCAGATAACTCTGAGGGTATAGAAGATATCCTAGGAGAAAAAGATAAATTACTTGATGAATTAAAAGACAGACTTCAAAGGACAATGGCTGAGTTTGATAATTTTCGTAAACGTACCATTAAAGAAAAGGCTGTACTTTATGAAGATGGTGTTCGTAGCACCATAGAACAAATACTGCCGGTTATAGATAATTTTGAAAGAGCCTTAAATACTTCTAAGGAAGAAAACGAAAAAAATCCTTTTTTCGAAGGAATGACAATGATATATAGACAATTTAAAGATATTTTGTCTTCTATGGGTGTGGAGGACATTCAAGCTGTTGGGGAGCAGTTTAACCCAAATCTCCATAATGCAGTAACCCATGTAGAAGATGAAAACTTTGGAGAAAGTGAAATTATAGAGGAATTCCAGAAAGGCTATATCTACAAAGATAAAGTTATTAGATACAGTATGGTTAAAGTAGCAAATTAAAAATTATGTTTAGGAGGATAAATCATGGGAAAGATTATTGGTATTGATTTAGGAACAACTAACTCTTGTGTAGCTGTAATGGAAGGGGGAAAACCTGTTGTTATTCCAAGTTCAGAAGGAACAAGAACTACCCCATCTGTAATTGCATTTACTAAGGCAGGGGAAAGATTAGTAGGTGAAACTGCAAAACGTCAAGCAGTAACCAATCCGGATAATACGGTAGGTTCTATTAAAAGACATATGGGCTCTGATTTTAGAGTTAAGATAGATGATAAATCTTTTAGTCCTCAGGAAATTTCTGCTATGGTTTTACAGAAGCTAAAGGCAGATGCAGAAGCTTATTTAGGAGAAAGTGTTACAGAAGCAGTTATTACAGTACCGGCTTATTTTTCAGATAGCCAAAGACAAGCAACAAAAGATGCAGGTAAAATTTCTGGTTTAGATGTGAAAAGGATTATTAACGAACCTACAGCAGCAGCTCTTGCCTACGGCTTAGAAAATGAAAAAGAACAAAAGATTATGGTATATGACCTAGGTGGAGGAACATTTGACGTATCTATTATAGAGATTGGTGATGGAGTAATCGAAGTTCTTGCGACCCACGGGGATAATAAATTAGGTGGGGATGACTTCGATGATAGAATTATCAATTACTTAGTAGAAGAGTTCAAAAAAACCGACGGAATTAGCTTAAGTCAGGATAAAATGGCTATGCAACGTTTAAAAGAAGCTGCAGAAAAAGCTAAAAAAGAATTGTCCACAGTAACAACTACAAATATAAATTTACCATTTATTACGGCGAACCAAGAAGGACCTAAACATTTGGATATTACCCTAACTAGAGCAAAGTTTGATGAATTAACTGCTGATTTAGTAGAAAAAACAATGAACCCTGTAAGAGCAGCTCTTTCCGATGCGGATTTAAACCCGACAGAACTTGATAAAATCCTTCTGGTAGGGGGTTCTACCCGTATATTGGCAGTTCAAGAGGCAGTTAAACAACTAACTGGTAAAGAGCCATTCAAAGGGATTAATCCGGATGAATGTGTAGCAATTGGGGCATCAATACAAGGAGGAAAATTAGCAGGAGATGAAGGAGCAGGAGATATTCTTCTTCTAGATGTAACACCCCTTTCCCTTGGAATTGAAACCCTAGGAGGAGTAGCAACAAAGTTAATAGAACGAAATACAACAATTCCTACACGAAAGAGCCAAGTATTTTCGACCGCTGAGGATAATCAAACAGCAGTTGACATCCATGTTGTACAAGGAGAACGTCCAATGGTAAGGGATAATAAGACACTAGGACGCTTTAGACTGGATGGTATTGCACCGGCCCCTAGGGGAATTCCTCAAATAGAAGTTACCTTTGATATAGATGCAAATGGTATTGTTAATGTATCTGCTAAGGATTTAGGAACAGGTAAAGAGCAGCATATCACAATTACTGCAAGTACCAATTTAAATGATGATGAAATTGAAAAGGCGGTTAAGGAAGCAGAACAGTACGCTGAGCAAGATAAAAAAAGAAAAGAAGCAATCGATACAAAAAATGAAGCAGAATCTATGGTGTTCCAAACAGAAAAGACTTTAAAAGAGCTAGGAGATAAGGTAGAAGCTCCTGATAAAGAAAAAGTAGAAAGCGAACTAAAGAAACTAAAAGATATGCTTGAAAAGTCAAATGTTGAAGATATGAGTGATAAAGAAGTAGAAGAGCTTAAAAAGGCTAAAGAAGATTTAACTAATGCATTTTATGAAATTTCTGCTAAATTGTATCAACAACAGGCACCTGAGGGAGAGAGTGCCCCAAGTCCTGGAAGTCCTGGAACCGCTGGGGCCGATGATAATGTGGTAGATGCCGACTATAAGGAATTATAAAAATGATTTAAAGCCAAAGAAAAATTCTTTGGCTTTTTCTAAGCAATTTAATTTGATTTTAAATAGGTATAAATATATAATATAGTTTTAGAATTGATTTCCTATGAATCTTTAGATTCTTTGCTCCGCTTTTGCGGAGGGACTATTTATAATAAATATAAGCAAAATTGTTAATTTGGAAGGTGAAAAAATGGCAGATAGAGATTATTATGAGATTCTGGGTTTGGATAGAGATGCAGCCGATTCGGATATAAAAAAGGCGTATCGTAAATTAGCAAAACAATACCATCCTGATATGAATCCTGATAACGAGGAAGCAGAGCATAAGTTTAAAGAAGTAAGTGAAGCCTATGAAGTTCTCAGTGATCCCCAGAAAAAAGCAAAGTACGATCAATTTGGTCATGCGGCTTTTGGAAATGGGGCAGGAGGTGGCTTTGACGGTTTTGGTGGATTTAATGGTGGTTTTGATATGGGTGATATTTTTGATATGTTTGATATTTTCGGAGGAGGAATGGGTGGAAGAAAGAGAAGTGGTCCTTTACGAGGAGCGGATATTAGGGCCAGTGTCCAAATTTCCTTTAAAGATGCCGCTTTTGGAGTATCGAAGGAAATACAATTAGGTCTTTGGGAAAACTGCGATACCTGTAAGGGAAGTGGCGCAAAGGAAGGTACCCATCCTGAGACTTGTAAGCATTGTGGAGGTACGGGGCAGGTGAAAGTAACACAAAACACGCTGTTTGGCTCTATGAGTAGTGTTCGTCCCTGTGATGTATGTCATGGGGAAGGAAAGATTATCAAAGATCCCTGCAAAACCTGTTCAGGAGAAGGTAAGGTAAGAAAAACCAAGACAATAAAGGTGGATATTCCGGCAGGAATTGACCATGGGCAAAGTGTACGGATACAGGGAAAGGGTGAACCTGGTACTAAAGGAGGCCTGAATGGGGATTTGCTTATCACCGTATATGTTAAACAACACCCTATATTTGAAAGAAGAGGTAATGATGTTTATTGCGAAATTCCCATTACCTTTGCTCAAGCTGCCCTAGGTGCCGAATTAGTTGTCCCGACATTAGATGGCAATGTCCAATATTCTATTAAAGAAGGCACTCAAACAGGAACTATGTTTAGATTAAAAGGAAAAGGTATCCCCAGTGTGCGAAACCCTAAATTCCGTGGGGATCAGTATATAGAAGTAAAAATTGAAGTTCCGACAAAACTTAATGAAAAACAAAAGAATATTCTTCGGGAATTTTCAAATATTAGCGGTGATGAGGTTCATCAACAAAGGAAGGGATTCTTTGAAAAGGTAAAAGAAGCTTTTGGAGAAGCCTTTGGAAATTAAAAGCCAGGGAGATGAAGAATTTGAAATGGGTCCGTTTTACCATAAGTACAAAAAGTGAGGCAGTTGAAGCCATTATCTATGCCCTTAATGAATTAAAAATTACAGGAATAGAAATAGAAGATCCCAATGATATTGCTACTACTATGAAAAATAAGATAGAAACAGATTGGGATTATATAGATGAAGAACTGCTTAAGGATAGGGATATGAATGAGGTCCTTATAAAGGTATATTTTCCAGAGCACACAGCTTATGGAGATAAGATTATTCAAATTAAGGAGAAACTTGCTCATATAAATGAATTTCTTGATATAGGAAAGGGAACAATACAGGTTGAAACCATGGAGGAAGAAGAATGGGCAAACTCTTGGAAAAAATACTATAAACCTATTAAGATAGGGAAAAATATTATTATAAAACCCTCATGGGAGCAGTACGATTCTTTAGATGATGATGAAATCATAATTGAAATGGATCCAGGAATGGCTTTTGGAACAGGTACCCATGAGACAACATCTATGTGTATTGAATTTTTAGAGAAATTTTTAGATGAAGGTGATGTAGTTTTTGATATTGGATGTGGAAGTGGAATA
The DNA here is from genome assembly GCA_012519205.1 of Candidatus Epulonipiscium sp. NCBI lineage: Bacteria > Bacillati > Bacillota > Clostridia > Lachnospirales > Lachnospiraceae > Candidatus Epulonipiscium > Candidatus Epulonipiscium sp. The sequence continues at coordinate 71,910 of JAAYQR010000017.1, forward strand.
CTGGGTATTACTGCTGCGAAACTAGGAGCTGCCCGTGTAACAGGGGTAGACCTTGATTCTAATGCAGTTAAGGTGGCTAGAGATAATGTTGCATTTAATGGCGCAGAACATATAATGGAAATATATGAAGGGGATTTGATGGAGGTAATAAATGACAAGGCCAATATACTCGTAGCCAATATTATTGCCGATGTAATCATTAAATTATCTTCCTGTGTGCCTAAATTTTTAAAACATAAGGGATTATTTATAGCCTCGGGAATTATTAAGGAAAGGTTGCAAGAGGTAGAAGATGCAGTGATTAATAACGGATTTGATATCATTGATATATATGAAAAAGGTGAGTGGTGTGCAGTAGCTGCTAAGCTGTAAATAGCGTATGGAGGTTAATATGCCTAGATTTTTCGTGGAACCGTCCCAAATTAAAAACGATAGTATATTTATACATGGAGAAGATGTAAAACATATATCGAAGGTTCTAAGGTTAAAAAACGGAGATAAAATATCAATTTGTAATGGACAAGGGACGGATTATCAGTGTATAATAAAAAATATGGATAAAGAAATTATTGTCGCACAAATAGTTTCTAATCATCTATCACAGACAGAACCAAAAACAAAAATAACTTTATTTCAAGCCTTAGTTAAATCAGATAAAATGGATTTAATTATCCAGAAAACTGTTGAAATGGGAATTTTTAAAATTATACCTATTGTTACCGAAAGAACTGTTGTAAGGTTTGAAAATGAAAAAAAAGAACGCTCTAGGCTGGCAAGATGGCAGAAGATTGCAGAATCTGCGGCAAAGCAAAGTCAGCGGGGGATAATTCCAGAAGTGGAGCCAGTTATAACCCTATCAGAAGCTTTTGATAGATCTAAGGAAATGGATTGTAAGCTAATTCCTTATGAAAAAGAAACCGATAAGAATTTAAGAAGTATATTATCTAACTTTAACGGTGGAAATATTGCTATATTTATTGGTCCTGAAGGCGGATTTGAAGAAAGTGAAATAGCACTTGGAAAGCAACAGGGCATTATACCAATAACATTAGGTAGAAGAATTCTTCGTACTGAAACGGCGGGACTATTTACTGTGTCAATTATAATGTATCAAATGGGAGAGATGTAAAGATGTCAGGTCTAAGGATTATGGTTGTGGACGATGCTATATTTATGCGTACGGTTCTTAAAAAAATGCTTAGCGAAGAGGGCTTTGAAATAGTAGGTGAGGCAGGCAATGGTTTAGAAGCCATACAAATGGCATATAAACTTCAACCGGATATTATTACTCTAGATATTACAATGCCTGAAATGAATGGAATTAGAGCTGTACCTGAAATTTTAAAAGTAAGTCCTAATTCAAAAATTATTATATGTTCTGCCTTAGGGCAGCAGGCAATGGTTGTAGAAGCCATTAAGAGGGGAGCAAAGGACTTTATAGTAAAGCCTTTTGAAAAATCCCGGGTACTTCAGGCAATTGATAATGTATCAAGAAGTTCAAGGAGCCCAAGAAAGCCAAGGACTCAAGTAGACCCAAGAAACACCATGAATCCAAGGACTTCAGTAGATCCAAGGAATACCGTGAATCCAAGGACTTCAGCAGACCCAAGAAACACCATGAATCAAAGAAACTCAGTAGAGCCAAGGAACCCAGGTATGCCGCGAAACTTAGAAAATCCAAGAAATTCAGGGGATTCAAGAAATTCAGAGGATTCAAGAAGTTCAGAGAATCCGAGGAGTTCGGGGAGCCCAAGGGGATTTGGAAACCCAAGGAATTCAAGAGATCCAAGAAACTTTAGAAGATAAAACTGGCAGGGGTTCTGCCAGTTTTTTTAAAGCAAATTATAAGCAATGATAGGTAAGGTGAGAAGATGAATGAAATATATTTCGATAATGCTGCCACTACCAAGCCTTCTAGAAAAATAGTAGAAAAAATGGTTTCCGTTTTAGAAGAAGATTATGGAAATCCATCTTCACTTCATATTAAAGGAGTAGTAGCAGAAAGGCATATTAAAAATACAAGCCGCATCTTAGCCAATATCCTTAAGGTTCATGAAGACGAAATATTATATACCTCTGGGGGAACTGAATCAAATAATCTGGCTATTCTTGGGGTTGCATATGCATACCATCGGATAGGGAAGCACATAATTACTACTAAGATAGAACATCCTTCCGTGCAAAAGGTCTTTAGATACCTAGAGGAGAATGGTTTTGAAGTCACCTATTTAGATGTTGATTCTTCGGGATATGTTTATTTAGAACAATTAAAAAATAGTATTAAAAAAGATACAATATTGGTAAGTATTATGCATGTCAATAACGAAATTGGGACAATACAACCTATAGAGGAAATAGGACATATAATAAAAACCATAAATGTTAATACTATCTTTCATGCAGATGCTATACAATCCTTTGGCAAAATACCCATTTCTATTAAAAAGAATACTATTGATTTATTGAGTATCAGCTCTCATAAATTTCATGGACCTAAAGGCATTGGGGTACTATACAAGAAAAAAGACATCCGACTTAAACCATTAGTATTTGGAGGGGGACAACAAAAAGGTCTTAGGGCTGGCACTGAAAATGTACCGGCAATCGCGGCCTTAGGCCTAGCGGCAGAAGATATATATAAAGATTTAGATGCAAATACAAAGCATATACAATCCCTAAAAAATATGCTTTGGAAAGCTCTAGATAAAAACATAAAAGATATATATATAAATGGCCCTTCCATTGAAGAGAGTGCTCCTCATATTTTGAATATTATCTTTAAAGATATTAGGGCTGAGGTGCTTCTTCATGCCCTAGAGGCTAGAAAGATCTATGTTTCAACGGGTTCAGCATGTTCTTCTAATCAGCCCCACCCTAGTGATACTCTAATCAATATAGGGTTAAATAATGAGGAAATTGGTGGTTCCATAAGATTTAGCTTTTCAAAGTATAATACAGAAGAAGAAGTAAAAAAATGTGTACAGGATTTAGCTGAAATTGTACCGATGCTTCGTATATTTAAATGAGGAGGACATAAAAGATGAAACCTATTTATCTTATTAAGTATGGTGAAATAGCAATTAAGGGTAAAAATAGATATTTATTTGAGAATGCCCTTCTTACCAATGTGAAAAGGAGCATTCAAAAATTAGGAAGTTTTCATATACAAAAGGACCAAGGAAGGATATTAATAGAACCAAAAACAGATGTTGATTCCGAAGAGGTCATAGGTCAACTTAAAAAAGTATTTGGGGTTGTGGGTATCTGTGTGGGAATAAAAAACGAAGATATTAATATGAATACCATCAAAGAAACCGCATTATTTCATATAAAATCTATATGTCAAAAGAGTCAATACACATTTAAAGTAGAAACAAGGCGCTCCGATAAAGGCTTTCCACTTAATTCTATGGAAATTTCAAAAGAGGTAGGGGCATTTATTTTAGATAATATGGGGGAACAACTAAAAGTTGATGTACATAGTCCAGATATTAGGCTCAGTGTAGAACTTAGAAATTCCCTTTATGTATATTCCAAGGTTATTCCAGGCCCTGGAGGAATGCCCCTAGGCACCAATGGAAAAGCTATGCTTCTTTTATCTGGAGGAATAGATAGCCCCGTTGCAGGATGGATGGTAGCAAAAAGGGGAGTAGAAATAGGAGGCATTTATTTTGAGAGTCCCCCCTATACTAGTGAAAGAGCAAAACAAAAAGTAATTGATTTAGCTAGGAAAATTGCGAATTATACTGGGGAATTTAAATTATTTATTGTTCCTTTTACAGATATACAAATGGAAATTTATCAGAAATGCCCCCGTGGTCAACTAACCATTATTATGAGAAGAATTATGATGAAAATTTCAGAAAGAATCGCCAAAAATGAAAATGCTCAAGCGCTTATTACGGGGGAAAGTATAGGACAGGTAGCAAGCCAAACTATCCAAAGTCTAAGTGTAACCAATGAAGCAGTAGAACTTCCCGTTTTTCGCCCCCTTATTGGATTCGATAAAGAGGATATAGTAACTATTTCAAAGAAAATAGACACTTATGAAATATCCATTCTTCCCTACGAGGACTGTTGTACAATTTTTGTACCAAAGCACCCAGAAACAAAGCCAAAACTAGAATATATTTTAAAATCCGAAAAAGCATTGGAAAATATAGAAATTATGATGGAAAAGGCAGTTGAAAATACAGAAGTTATTATGATAAAATAAATAATCCACTCAAAGAGTGGATTATTTATCTATATATTTTTGATTTCTTTAATTACTTCCTCAGCAATATCATCGTTATATATATCAAGTTTAAGGGGGGCACTTAAATCAAGACTGAAAATGCCCATGATGGATTTTGCATCTACCTTATATCTTCCAGAGGATAAATCAAAATCCCCTTCGAATTTTCCTATGATATTAACGAATTTTTTTACCTTCTCAATAGAATTCAAAGTAAGTGTAATTGATTTCATTATATTACCTCCACCATTATCGTTTTAAGGTTTTTATAGTAAATATTACCTTGATATTATAGTAGTTCCATAATATACTTTTGTCAATGTATATTAATAAATAATAATTTATGAATATGAAATATACAGATTAGAAATATGGGGTGAAATTATGGCAAGTGCGGCTTTTTATACCTTAGGGTGTAAAGTAAATCAGTATGAAACAGAAGCAATCATTGAATTATTTAAAAAGGACAATTATGAAATAGCATCCTTTGAAGACTATGCAGATGTTTATGTAATTAATACCTGTACGGTTACAAATTTGGGAGATAGAAAATCAAGACAGATGATAAGAAAAGCAAAAAAGATGAATCCAGAGGCCATAGTAGCTGTAGTCGGCTGTTATGTTCAAACAGCTCCTGATGAAGTAAAAGCTATAGAGGGAGTTAATATAATCATAGGTACGGATAAAAGAAGTAGGATAATTCAGCTAATACATCAATATAAAGAAGAAAAAAGAATCATTGACGCCACCGATAATATAATGGGGGTAAAGGAATTTGAAGAGTTATCTATCAATGAGTTAGAGGGAAGGACCCGTGCTTATTTGAAGATTCAAGAAGGATGTAACCAATATTGTTCCTATTGCATCATCCCCTATGCTAGAGGGCCTATAAGAAGTAGGATGCCAGAAAACATTATAAATGAAGTCAAGAATCTGGTTAATAATGGGTTTAAAGAAATTGTTTTAACGGGAATACATGTTGCTTCTTACGGTAAAGATTTAGGTAATATAGATTTATTAAAAATATTACAAATGGTGCATACTATAGATGGACTTGAGAGAATTCGATTAAGTTCGATAGAACCTTCCATTATCACAAGGGAATTTGTAGAGGTTATAAAAGGTCTTCCCAAGATATGCCCTCACTTTCATTTATCCCTACAAAGTGGTTCCGATACAATCCTAAAAAAAATGAATAGAAAATATGATACAAAAAAATATAAAGATGCAGTTAATCTATTAAAAGAAAAGATAGAAGGTATTGCTCTTACTACGGATATCATCGTAGGGTTTCCGGGGGAAGGAGAAGAAGAGTTTAAGGAGTCTTTCGACTTTGTAAAAGAAATTGGTTTTTCTCAAATCCATGTTTTCAAATATTCTCCTAGAAAAGGAACCCCTGCAGCTAGGATAAAGGAGCAAGTTGATTCTAAATTTAAGGAAGAAAGAAGTCATAGGATGATACAATTAGGAGAACAGCTACAGAAAAAATTCTTAACCCAGCAAATCGGCAAAACCTTAGAGGTGTTGTTTGAAAACCCCATGGAAAATTCACTAAATGTCTATGGGGGACACAGTAAAAACTACCTAAAAGTAGCTGCTACTTCACAGGACGATATAGAAAATAAGATTTTAAAAGTAGAAATAACAGAATTAGATGGAGATATCTTGAAGGGAAATATAAAGAGCTCCCAATAAAATATAATATAATTTTAATTTGCATAAAGAAATGTTTTGTATTATCATAGAGTTATCAATGAACTTTTTAAAAAATATTTAGCAGAAGGCCTAGTTAAACGGTTGTGGTTAAATATGGGTATATCATGGGAGTGTGAGAATATGAGTCAAATAAACGAAACTGTTCAATTTAACGTAGATAAAGAACAAGCCAATGAAATAAAAAATATTTTATTTGATGTTTATGCGGCTTTAAAGGAAAAAGGGTATAATCCGGTCAATCAAATCGTTGGTTATATATTATCAGGGGATCCTACATACATTACTAGTTATAATAACGCTAGAAGTATGATTCGTAAACTAGAAAGAGATGAGTTATTAGAAGAATTGGTAAAAAGATATCTTGATAAAAAATAAGGGGTTATTGCCTAATGTATAGACGGTTATTCATTTCTTTTCTATTTATGCTTTGCTTATTTAAATCATGCATTGTATATGGAAAGGAGAGTAAGGTTATACTGTTAATCTCTTCTGAGGGATATTGGACTACCTTAGAAGATTCTTTTTTGGTTTCGGCATTGCTTCCGAATAGTAGCATTGGTTCCATGAATACAAGAATCAACCATAAAGATAAGATAATCGAAAGTTATGCCACAATCAATGTTGGCAGGCGATGGAGTTATTATGAGGTAAATAAATTGGGGGCTGTAGAAAGAGGATTGGGAGTTATTCTTAATCAATCCGGATTTTCTACAGCCCTCTTTTCAGACAAGGATGAACTTAAAAAAATAATAGAAAATAGTCAAGGAAAAACAACCTATACAAGTACTGACTATACAGAGCTCTATTCCAAACAAAACAAGAGTATCTTGGAAAAATCTGATGTAGTGCTAATAGATATGGATTTATACAATAATAAAGAGAATGAAGAATATTTACTTGGATTTATTAATGAAAATATAGTAAAATTATATTTGTTTTGTCCGTACGATAAGGAATCTAAATCAGAGTTAACACCATTTTTATATTATGATAGTTTAAACCCCCAATCAGGATTCATTAGTGCAGCCACAACAAGAAGAGAAGGGATTATAACTAATCTCGATATAGCCCCTGCGATTCTTTCCCATTTTGATATTGTAAACAGTTCCATGGTCAGTAGCGGAATAAAAATCATTCATAATGAAAATCCTTACCCACTTATGATTAAGCGTCTAAATAAGATATATTATATAAATTCTTACCGCTCAAAAATGATAAAGACTTATAATACTGTCTTAATTATGGGGTTAATAGTATTTTACATTGGTGATAAGTTAAAACTTATTAAAATGAAAAAACTGTACCATGGAATCATGTTAGCAATTTTATGGATACCAATATTATTTATGATGAACTTTTATAAGGGCTTCCTACAGATATATTTCATTGTATTTTTAGCAATAGTAATATTGGGGCTATATAATACCCGTTATGAAAAGGCACTCGGGTTTATTTCCGGAAGTATTTTGGCAATAATTGTGATAGATACCTTATCGGGCTGCCCTCTTCAGCAAAACTCATTTCTTGGTTATGACCCAATTATAGGGGCAAGGTTCTATGGGATAGGCAATGAATATGCAGGAATCCTAATAGGAAATCTTTATCTATTCATCTATTCAATTCGTCATTATAGGCATCATAAAACGATGACCTTTTTGCTTCAAATAGGAGTGGTTTTAATATTAGGAATGCCATTTTTAGGTGCAAATGTAGGGGGTACTATTGCAGCCATAGGAGGGATGGTATTGTTTTATATCTCCAATCATAGGAGAAACAAGAAGGTATACTTGGTTTTTATGATAGGAGCCCTGGGATTTCTTGTGGTATGGGGAATGATGGATTCTTTTTTTATGAAAGAGCAATCTCATTTAGGACAAACCTTATTCCAATTTGCTGGGGGGAACTTTAATGTCTTTAGTGAAATCATAGGGAGGAAAATGATGATGAATCTACAGCTTATTAGATATTCCCTATGGTCTAAAAACTTAATTATATCCCTTATAATTTTAGGTTTATATTTTAATCCCAACAATCAGTTATTGAAAAAGGTTGGGGCTGCATTGATTGGGGCTATGTCAGGAGGAATTCTTTTTAACGATTCGGGGATTATTATGAGTTCGACTTGTATTATTTATTTGGTATTTCCGTATTTAAGTATTTATATGGATTCAAAAGCAATGGATTAAAATAGATAAAGTATAAATAGACAGGAGAATGAAATTTGAGAGTAATGGGAATGGATTATGGGGAAAAAACTATAGGAATTGCAATCAGCGATCCTTTTGGTTGGACCGCTCAAGGAGTCGAAATCATAAGGAGAAAAGAAGAAAATAACTTAAAAAGCAGTGTCGAACGCATCAGGGATTTAATTAAAGAATATAATGTGGAAAAAATTATATTAGGTTTCCCAAAAAATATGAACAATACATTAGGACCTAGGGCAGAAAAAACCCTAGAATTTATGAAAAAGCTAGAAAAGGAATTTTCGCTGCCGATTGTATTATGGGATGAAAGACTTAGTACAAAGGCAGCGGAAAATATCCTTTTAGAAGCCGATTTGAGTAGAAATAAAAGAAAAAAGGTTATTGATAAGATGGCAGCAGTATACATATTACAGGGATTCTTAGACAGCATAAATTAAAAAGTTAAATAATTATTGAATGGAGGATTTGTATGAAGGAAACTAATAACACTATCTTTTTAATGGATGAAGAAACTGGGGAGGAAGTGGAATTTGAAATAATTGATGCGGTGGAGGAAGAAGGAGAAAGATTTATACTTGTTGTTCCTATAGAACAGGATGTGGAAGAAGAAGTGGCATTTATATTAAAAGATATAAGTAAAGATGAAAAGGAAGCAGTGTATAAATTAATAGAAGAAGATGATGAATTTGCTAAAGCCGCAGCTTATTTTATGGAAGATAATAAGGATTATGATATAGAATTCTAATGATATTGGATATCAATTGACAAGAATATGTTTCTATTGTATACTACTGGTAATTGTAAGGTGAAAAGTCCATTTTATTGGGGGGACACTATGGATATAAAGGGAATGGATTTTAAGGAATTATTAAAAGCAAAAGGATGCAAGCTCACAACCCAAAGAAGAGCCGTATTGGACATTTTAAATGAGCATAGTGGAGAGCATTTAAGTACCGAAGAAATATATGGTTATGTAAGGGAAAAATGTCCCGAAATTGGATTGGCAACAGTTTATCGAACAGTCCAATTGTTTGAACAAATAAAAATTATCGATAGACTTAATTTTGACGATGGTTGTAGTAGATATGAACTGAGTTCGCGGGAAGAGGAACACCACCATCACCATTTGATTTGCGAATCCTGTGGTAAGGTTATTGAAGTTGAAGAAGATTTGCTTGAAGGATTAGAAAGCGAAATAGAAAACAAATACAAATTCAAAATCACCAACCACAAAGTTAAATTCTATGGTTTATGTTCAAAATGTTTATAAAATAAGATTGAAAAATATAATTATTATGGCAGAATCTTGGGGGAAAATAATTTGAATAAGATAATGATTTTCGGTAAGGATATAGAAGATATTGGTTTTATTTTTTTATGTATTTTATCTAGCTTTTTTTTGTTTATATACGATCCTTATGATATCTATCTGCCTTTTGTTTGTAAGTCCCCTATACTATATGTATCTAGTATTACTTTACTTTTTCTTATGTATTTAAAATGTAATATACAAAAAGAAGGGGAGGTTAATATACTCCCTAACAAGGCTGCGGCAATTTATGCTGCCCTTATCTTAATATCTTCATTTTTTTCTAAATATCAAGAATTAGTATACTTTGGACACATGCAAAGATTAGAAGGGTGTTTGGCTCTATTATCATATATTATCATTTATTTTGCAGCACTAAATTTAATTAAGACCAAAAGAATTTATGCCCTTTTGCATACCTTGTTGGCTTCTTCTTCTATCGTTGCTTTGATAGGGGTATTGGAGTTTTATGGACATAATCCTTTTATGCAGGCATTTAAGGTAATAAGAAAAGGCTTTAATTATAAGGGGGCAATATACTCTACCATAGGTAACCAAAATTTTATTGGTTCTTTAATGTGTTTAGCTTTATTATTAAGTATGATATTATTTATTCTTGGAAAGAATAAACTACATAAATCTTTTTTCTTTATTTACAGTTTGTGTTTATATTCGGGGCTTATTGTGACCCGCACCAGAAGTGCCTGGATTGGAACTTTTCTAGGAAGCGGCATTTTACTTTTTATCCTACTAAGACATAAAATGTTAATAAAAGTTTGGAAATCGGTAATCCTTGTAGCCATATGCTTTACTGTTATTACCTTTAGTATAAGTATTACTTCAGAAGGAAGAATAGGAAATAAGTTCTTAGGGATATTTAAGGATTTTATTGTTGTGGCACAAGGCTCTGAAGATATAGAGCAGCTTGGAAGTAATCGTATTTATATATGGAAAAACAGTATCCCTTTATTAAGAGAATACTATCTAATCGGTTCAGGCCCTGATACATTCAGTAGGGTATTTCCCCAGAATCAAGAAGCTCACAAAAGAATCTTTGGGAATCCTGATATTACCATAGATAAGGCCCATAATGAATTTATACAGATAGGTGTTACTACAGGGATATTCAGTTTATTTGCATATTTATCCTTTATTTGTATGATTATATATAGTAACGGAAAGGTAATATCTAAATTAAATCTTTCGAATACATACGATATAATCATACTTGCAACCGGTATTGGGTGTGCAGGTTATATCCTACAAAGCTTTTTTAATATATCTGTAGTAGCTGTTGCACCTATATATTGGATGGTAATAGGGCTCAATCAAAATCTTCTATTTAAATTTAATCAGGATACTCTCTTTATCGAGGATATTAAAAAAGAACAATTTACCAACGAAAATATTGAAGAATACGCACAAATATAATATTTTACAGAAATAATTGGAGGTGTAGTTTTGGCAGTCAAAAAATCAAAACTAAAAATTATTCCCTTGGGAGGATTAGGGGAAATAGGTAAAAACATCACCGCTATAGAATATAACGGAAGTATTATAGTTATAGATTGCGGATTGGCGTTTCCCGAGGATGAAATGTTAGGGATTGACTTGGTAATTCCTGACATAACATACTTAAAAAGGAATGTCGAAAAAGTAAAAGGTATTTTACTAACCCATGGCCATGAGGACCATATAGGGGCTCTACCATATATTCTAAAAGAAATCAATGTTCCTATTTATGGAACCAAGTTAACCATAGGTTTGGTAGAAAACAAATTAAAAGAACATAATTTACTTAGAAGTGTTAAGAGAATTTGTGTGTCCACAGGACAGACTATTGACCTTGAGCCATTTAAGATTGAATTTATCAGGACAAATCATAGTATAGCAGATGCTGTTGCCCTTGCTGTATACACTCCAGCTGGGGTAGTAATACATTCCGGGGACTTTAAGGTCGATTATACCCCTATAAGGGGAAATACCATCGACTTGCAGCGATTTGCGATTTTAGGAAGCCAAGGGGTGTTGGCACTTTTATCCGATAGTACCAATGCCGATAGAAAAGGCTATACCATGTCTGAAAAAACGGTAGGTAGCGTATTTGAAGAAATTTTTGCAGAGTCTATCCACCAAAGGATAATGGTGGCTACCTTTGCTTCTAATGTTGATAGGGTTCAGCAAATTATTGATGCCTCATTTAAGTATAAGAGAAAGGTTGCGGTGGTAGGCCGTAGTATGGTTAATGTAGTTAAGACTGCTAATGAATTGGGCTACCTAGACATTCCTTCTAATACTCTTATAGAATTATCTGAAGTAAAAAAATACAACGATGAACAACTGGTGATTATTATGACAGGAAGCCAAGGAGAACCTATGGCTGCCTTATCCAGGATAGCTACATCGGAACATAAACAAATAGAGGTAAAGCCGGGAGATAAAATTATTTTTAGTTCTTCGCCTATACCTGGTAATGAAAAAACCATTTCAAAAGTTATTAATGAATTGTTTCGAAAAGGTGCAGATGTGATTTATGAGGATGCCCATGTTTCAGGACATGCCTATCAGGAAGAATTAAAACTTCTTCATAGTCTGGTTAAACCCAAATATTTTATTCCGGTTCACGGAGAATACCGTCATCTTAAGCAACATGCGGAATTGGCTATGAAACTAGGCATGCCCAAGGAAAATATTCATATATTATCTAATGGGGATGTGCTAGAATTAACGAAGGACTCATCTAAGATAACAGGAACCGTACCATCAGGACAAATATTAGTGGATGGTTTAGGGGTTGGAGATGTGGGCAATATTGTACTTCGTGATAGAAGGCATCTTTCGCAGGATGGTTTGTTGATTGTAGTAGTTACCATAGAACGGGCATCTAATATGGTTATTGCAGGACCAGATATTATTTCTAGAGGCTTTGTTTATGTAAGGGAATCAGAGGACTTAATGGTTGAAGCTAGAAAGGTTGTTAAACAAGCCCTTAATCAATGTGAACAAAAGCAAATCACAGAATGGTCACAGATGAAGAGTATCATAAAAGATACCCTAAGGGACTATTTATGGCAGCAAACAAAAAGAAGTCCTATGATACTGCCTATTATTATGGAGGTTTAAATGGGGGAGATTAAATGAACAGTATCGATAGTGCAGTTAATTCACTTATTAAGGCTATCTATGAAAGTACCCAATACAAAACTTTTAATAAATTAAAGGCTAAGATAGATGAAGAGGAAGAAATAAAAAACAGCTTAAATCAATTTAGAAATAAGAGGTTTTTATTAGAATCCCAAAGCCAAAATGGAATCAATCCTTCTAAGGAAGATATAAAGGCCCTACAGGAGATGTATTCTTCTTTGATGATGAATCCAGAGGTTTCTGCTTTTCTCCAATCAGAAATTAGTTTGAGTAAGATGGTACTTGAAATATATAAAGAAATAGGCGAGGCTTTAAATTTTGAATTGGATTTTATAAATGAGTAGTTTTAAGGATGCATATAATGTGTATCCTTTTTCTTCTGATATATAGATTATTTTTAGTTGAATATTAAAATAAACATCTGTATAATTAGAGTAGATTTTAACGAATAGGGTGAAAAAATGAAAGAAATTATATTAAAAATAACAAAAAGTATTTTAAATTTGGGATTATTTGCAGCAGTCGTTATATTTTGTATAATCGCTGGGAAAATGGCTTTTAAATATGCCTATGGTATAGCAAATCAACCCTCGCCGGAAAATAGAAGTGTAAGGGAAGTAGAAGTTACTGTTGAAAAAGGCTCTACTACACAGGATATTGC
>JAAYQR010000018.1 GCA_012519205.1 Candidatus Epulonipiscium sp.
TCAAGGATCAATTTGTTGTGTGCTTGTTTATCTTAAAAGCGACAACGAATCATATCTTATCACAAAATTTTTATCGTGTCAATACTTTTTAATTTTACATTTTGTGACATTTGTTGCTTTTTTTGTCTAACCGTGTCGACAAAAACTATAATAACAAATTAAAATCACTTTGTCAACACTTTTTCATATTTTATTTTACTCCAAAATAATGTTATTATACATTAAGTTAAAACTTGTTCTGTTAAAGTGCCGAATTGTATTTTATAGCACTATAATTAAAAAGTCAATATCCATTGTAATAAATTAAAAACATGGGTCATACAATCTTTTAAGAAGTGATTTAATTGGAGAGTGAATAAATGAATAAAAAAAGTTTGTCTCTTAGCGAAGAATTAAATAAAAGACAAATTAACTTAATAATAATTTTATCCCTAATCGGCTTTTTCTTATATGTATTCATTAACATTTTCTTTCCTTATGCCGGAACCTTATCCGTTACATTTTTGGCTATCACAGTCAGCCTAATACTTTATAGTTTTGTATCTAAAGATAATGGATTGTTAAAATATGCCTTAGTGTCGATTATATTATCTATCCTTTTGGCACTCTGGCACCACCCCTTTTTTATATAAAAATAAGCGCAGGAATCTGCGCTTATTTTTATATGTTTATTTTACATTAGCCTTAGCCATATCAACTAATTGTGTGAATCCTTTTGCATCATTAACTGCCATATCAGCTAATACTTTTCTATTGATATTAATTCCAGCTACTTTAAGACCATTCATAAATTTACTATAAGAAAGTCCGTTGATGCGAGCCGCTGCATTGATTCTTGTAATCCAAAGTCTACGAAAATCCCTTTTTCTTTGCTTTCTTCCAATATAAGCATAATTTAAAGATTTCATAACTGCTTGTTTAGCAGTTCTAAATTGTTTGGATTTTGCACCTCTATATCCTTTTGCTAATTTTAAAATTCTCTTATGCCTTTTCTTAGCATTTATTCCGCCTTTAACTCTTGCCATTTTTTAAACCTCCTATTCTATGCACTCAATTCTTATGAATATGGTAATAGTCTTTTTATTTGTTTTTCGTTTGTCTTATCAACCATACCTGGTTGTCTAAGATTTCTTTTTCTTTTTGCAGACTTTTTAGTTAATATATGGCTCTTAAAAGCCTTGGATTTTTTAAGTTTACCTGTTCCTGTAACTTTAAAACGCTTTGCTGCTCCTCTATGTGTTTTCAATTTAGGCATTGTTGTATCCTCCTTTTTAATGATTGTATATAATATACGTTACATCTGTTTTGGTGTAACGATTATTACCAAATTTTTACCTTCTAATTTTGCCCTTTTTTCAGTTTCACCATAATCTTTTAATTCTTGTACAATACCATCTAAAAGCTCATTTCCTTTTTCAGTATGGGCCATTTCTCTTCCTCTAAATCGCACGGAAATCTTTACTTTGTCCCCATCTTTTAAAAACTTAATTGCCCTTTTTGTTTTGGTATCTAAATCGTGTTTATCGATGTTCGGGGATAAACGTATTTCTTTAACGTTAATAATCTTTTGTTTTTTACGAGCTTCTTTTTCTTTCTTAGCTAAATCAAACCTATACTTTCCATAATCCATAATCCTACAAACTGGCGGATTGCCCTTAGGCGCAATTTTAACTAAATCAAGATTCCTCTCTCTCGCCAATGTCTGTGCCTCTTTAGTTGAAACAATCCCCACCTGATTCCCATCCACATCAATGAGTCTTACTTCCTTATCACGAATTTGCTCATTAATAATTAACTCGCTAATAGCCGAGCACCTCCTAATTATATTTAAATCTTTCTATTAAAACCCCCTAGGGGGTTTACAACAAAACTAATAACAATGTACGCAAAAAAGCGGATAGAACACTATCCGCCTATAGACATATATTAAAGAATATCTAGCAGTATAAAACTACCAATATCATCTCTAAATAATCATATATATACCCTGTCGACTGCTGTGCAAGGTGAGAAACGGATGTTTCTACTTGTTATAATTTTATTAAATTAATACAACATAAATTAATATATCACTAATCTAGATGACTGTCAAGTTTTTATTTTATTTTTTTGGATTTTATTTCAGCTTTGACCCTTTGGGCAAATTCCAATAAATCCTGGCTTCCTTCATCGCCCCCTATGCGGCTTCTAACAGATACCTTATTTTCTTCTTCTTCCTGTTGCCCCACTATGAGCATATATGGTATCCTTTGAAGTCTTGCTTCACGGATTTTATACCCGATTTTTTCAGCTCTAAAGTCAGCTTCAACCTTTATTCCTTCTTTATTCAATTCCGTGATAACCTTATTGGCATATCCATGATATTTTTCAGAGATTGGCAGAACCTTTACTTGTATCGGTGCAATCCAAGTTGGAAAGGCCCCTGCAAAATGTTCTATCAAAATACCAATAAATCTTTCAATACTACCAAATACAACCCTGTGAATCATAACAGGACGGTGCTTTTCTCCATCTTGTCCAGTATATACTAAATCAAAACGTTCTGGCATTTGAAAATCCAATTGAATTGTTCCGCATTGCCATGTCCTTCCAAGACAATCTTCCAAATGAAAATCTATTTTGGGTCCATAAAAAGCCCCATCCCCTTCATTTACTATATAATCATATCCCTTCTCCTCTAGGGCCTCTTTTAATGCCTGGGTTGCTCTTTCCCAATCTTCATCTTTTCCCATACTATTTTCCGGTCTAGTTGAAAGTTCAACATGATATTTGAATCCAAAAACACTGTAAAACTCATCTATTAAACTAATTACACCTTTTATCTCATCTTTGATTTGCTCAGGAAGCATAAATATATGTGCATCGTCTTGGGTAAAGTTTCTCACCCTCATAAGTCCATGAAGAGCCCCAGATAATTCATGACGGTGAACTAGGCCTAGTTCCGCCATTCTAAGGGGCAAATCCCTATAGGAGTACATTTTAGTTTTATACACTAACATGCTTCCGGGACAATTCATAGGTTTTACAGCATAATCCAAATCATCTATCTTGGTTACATACATATTATCTTTGTAATGTTCCCAGTGCCCGGAGCGATACCATAGTTCTTGATTTAATATAATGGGGGTGCATATTTCTTTATATCCTGCTTTTTTATGTTTTTCTCTCCAGTAGTCTATCAATGTATTTCTAAGTTCCATACCCTTAGGAAGGAAGAATGGGAAGCCTGGTCCTTCATCCATTAACGCAAAAAGTTCCAATTCCTTTCCAAGTTTTCTATGATCCCTCTTTTTTGCTTCTTCTAATTTATTAAGATATTCTTCCAAATCAGCTTTCTTTGTAAAAGAAGTGCCATAAATCCTTGAAAGCATTTTGTTTTTCTCGCTACCCCTCCAATAGGCTCCAGCTACAGATAAAAGCTTAAAAGCTTTTACAGGCTTTGTTGATAAAAGATGGGGTCCTGCGCATAAATCAACAAACTCACCCTGTTTATAAAAAGAAATGATGGAGTCCTCTGGAAGATCATTGATTAATTCAACCTTGTAATCTTCCTCCTTTTCCTTCATAAGTTTTATAGCTTCTTCTCTTGGTAATTCAAATTTTTCAAGTTTTAAATTTTCTTTTACAATTTTCTTCATTTCTTTTTCAATTTTTTCTAAATCTCCAGGGCTAAAAGCTTCCTCAGTATCAAAATCATAGTAAAAACCATCTTGAATGGAAGGGCCGATAGCTAATTTCACATTGGGAAATAATCTCTTTACAGCCTGAGCCATTATGTGGGATGTAGTATGATGAAAGGCATCCTTTCCTTCTTCGCTATCGAAGGTTAAAACGCTTAAATCACAATCTTCATTAATAGGTGTTCTAAGATCTACCTTCTCTCCATTAATTAAACCTGCACAGGCAACCCTTGCCAAACCTTCGCTTAAATCTCTAGCAATTTCAATTATAGATATTCCCGCTTCATACTCTTTTACTGCTCCGTCTTTTAACTTTACTTTTACCATTACTATTCTCCTTTCGTATATTAGCTAATTAAAACACAAAAACTCCCGTCCTTTTCATAACGAAAAGGGACGAGAGTTATATCTCCCGCGGTTCCACCCTCATTGCTCCATGAGAAACCACTTTAATTTGGATTATAACGGTATCACCGGACCCCATTAAGGCCACTTAGAGGTGGTCTTCATCAAGCTCTGTTTAAAGATACTCACAACTATGTATCTTCTCTCTGAAAACTTATGCCTGATTACTCTTCTCTTCATCGTATTATTAAATATTTGATTTTATAATTATAACATCTATTGGTTCTTTGTCAAGGAGCTTACGTTAATTGATTTCCATGGAAATTTTTACAAAATTCACAGGTAGAACAAATAGTTACTTTCCCTTGAAAAATATTGTTAATAGTTTCAATCAAAGTTTTGTTTTGTATTAATTCATAATGATGAATTAATATCTGTCTAGGAGCAATAGTAATTAGTGTACTAACTAGCAAATCATCGTAATTGTCCGATTTACTTTTAAAATCCTCTTCAAATTCTTCCTCACAACGTTCAGTTATATCCTTTTTATCCTTGTCGTATATCCTAAATCGACCTTCTTTACTACCTACAATATGGATTGTCTCTTCTTTTGTTTCCTGTGTATCCACAAAATACTTTAATAACCGTAAAAATTCCTTGTATTCCTTTTGCGCTTCATATTCCTTAATTATATAGACAATAATTTTTTCTAGATTTCTTTTGTATTCTTGTAAACGGAATTGTATAAAACCTTCTAACACAAATTCGTTACTGTCTTCAAAAAAATCCATTAGCATACTCATTATTTCTTTTCTATAAGAATAATATATAGATTCCCTATCGTCGTTGTCTTCATTTTCAGTTAAAAGTGATTTAATCATATAAATTATTTTAGAGTGTTCAGAATGTGAATACTTCGGAAACTTATATTCTAAAATTTCTTTTATGATGTCAAATCGAACGAATTCTAAAATTATCTCCGTTATAGAGCTACTAGCATATAACTTTATAGCATCACTAAAAAAAAAGTTGTAGTTTTTAGCCAATACCTCATCTTTTATTTCGTAGTATAAAAAATCAATCTCCCCTTTTTTTATGCTTGTATAGGTGGGAATCAATGCTTTTGGAGTAATTTTACTAAACTCTAAGGAAATTTGCTTTTCAACTTCTTCTATATGTCTAATTGCTCCTATTGTAAGCACCATCATAAACTGTCACTCACTTTCATTCAAATTCCTACCTGGTTGTATTTTTAAAACAACTAAGTGTAGAGTTATCCTGTCTTTTATAGTATATGCATGAATCAGGGAGGGGTTACTTTGTCCGTATACATTTGGAAAAGTACCCATTGTACTTCTTTCCTATTTTATTTTACTTTATTTTATCATATTCGATATGCAATAACAAATTACCTAGTCAATTCGTCTATAATCGTTTTTAAGTTATCTTCTTCAAAAATATAACTCTTATTACAAAAATGACACTTTAATTCTGCTTTTTTATCCGTATCATATATTTCTCTTAAATCCTTTAATCCTGTACTGATTAATGCTTTTTCGACCCTTTCTCTCGAACAATTGCAATGAAAGTTTACTGGGAGCCTATCCATTACCTCTATATCCCCGATTAGAAGCCTTAGGATATCCTCTGGGTTTTTCCCTTCTTCTAAAATCTCTGTTACGGATTTTATAGTTTTTAGACTGTTTTCTAATTGGCTGATAGTTTCATCATCTGCCCCTGGCATAAGCTGAATGATAAATCCTCCAGCTTGCTTTATAGAGTAATCCCTATCTACCAATACTCCAAGACCGACTGCCGAAGGTGTTTGCTCAGAATTTACAAAATAATAGGTTAAATCCTCTGCTATTTCACCTGAAACCAAATTGGTTTGCCCAATATATGGCTCTTTAAGACCTAAGTCTTTGATTACTGTCAAATAACCTTGCCCTATTGCTCCGCTTACATCTAACTTACCAATGGCATTTAAAGGCAAATCGACTGCAGAGTTATAGGGATATCCTTTAACATTTCCCTTGCTATCAGCCGTAACAATTAGTCCTTTTAAAGGACCATCCCCCCTTATTTGAAGAGTAATGATATCCTTATCTCCTTTTAACATATAACTCATCATCCCTGCTGCCGTCATTAGTCTTCCTAGGGCAGCAGATACTACTGGGGTTGTTTCATGAATCTTTCTTGCATCCTCTACTGATTCGGTGGTTATTGCAGCAAAAGCACGAATCTGCCTTTTTTTATCAGTTGCACGAATAATATAATCCTTCATAAGGTTTCCTCCTAAACATTATTTACCTCTTTCCTTGGCAATAAAATAAATCCTCTCACTATTTTCTCTTGGAGATTGAAATGTGTAAGCATCATATACTGCCAAAAACTCCATTCCCGCCTCTTTAATCAAATCAATCATAGTTTCAATAGAATACATTCTCTCATAATGAAGTTCTTCAGATTTAGTATAATAGTTTTTATCAAGCTGTTTAATAAAAAGAGTAAGGTTATATTCATTTATACTTTCATTTTCATTATAGAAATTTTCCCATATGAATGAGGCCTCTTTCATATTTTCCGTAAAAATATTTTCTCCCAATAGTTCTTTATATTTATATTCTGTATTTAAGTCAAAAATAAAAAGCCCTTTTGGGTTAAGATAATTATTCACCCATTTAAAAGTCTTAAGTATGTCTTTCTCATCTAAGATATAGTTCATACTATCACATACGCTAATTATACAATCTACAGTTCCATATAATTCAAACTCCCTCATATCCTGAAGAAGATAAAGTATATCAACATTTTGATGAATTGCCTTTTCTTGTGCCATAGATAACATGGCTTCTGATGAATCAATTCCAATCATCTCTATACCTTTTTTGGCAAAAAGCGTAGTCATAGTTCCTGTTCCACAGCCCAATTCCGCCATCAATTTAGGCTCACAATTAAACTTTTTCCAAATTGCTTCGATATATTCAACCCATTTATCATAGGGAACATCCTTCATGAACAGATCATAAACCTGTGCAAAATCTTGATATGCTTCCATTAATTCACCTTCCCACCACCGACTATTTATATGAGCGACATCACAGTTTACTCCCCTTACATTAAATGCATACTATATTATAAAAACAAATACATAAAAAAGCAACAGACTCAGAATCAACTCTGAGCCTGCTGCTTTAAAGTTTCTTTTTTCCTCTTGGTCATAAGACCCCCAATGCGGCCCGTTTCCTTAGCAGTTAATGACTTCCATCCACCGGAATTTACCTTATCTATTAAACCAAGCTCAGATGCTATTTCATATTTAAGTTTATCATCCGGTGTCATAGGCTTATCCTTTTTAGTTTGCTTTTTATTATTACTCACATTGTCCTCCTTCTGCTTTTATGGCATCAATTTTAAAATTTAAATACCTTGTTATTAAAAGTATGGATATCCCAATGGCAAAATATACATTTCTTTGTAAAAATATATATTAGATATTTTCTAAAAACATTTGACATGCATAAAGCCAAATGGTATAATGTTAAAAATTTCATATTTAATTATCATAGGATAGAGGCGCATTTTTCATCAGTATATATGTGGATGTGGGTAGGCACAGTTAAAACATATAGAAAGGGAGAAATGCCGAAGGACTAAGACCCTACAGTTTTTTGTCCTGGTTGTACAGTCAATAACTGTATAACTGTCATCGATTAATATATTTTTATTCGATGGAGTGCTATCTGTGTTGTCGGTTTTTTCTATAATCGTATTCACAGTTGGCATATGCCAACTTTTTTTATACCCTATAACAGATTTTTGTTTAACTTTTTAATTATAACTAGTATAATTAAATGACTAATATTTTAAGGAGGATTTTGAATGAAAAAAATTAATTTAGCCATTGTTGGTGCTACCGGTATGGTGGGCAATACCTTCCTAAAGGTATTGGAAGAAAAAAATCTACCCATTGAAAATCTTTATCTGTTTTCTTCCGCGCGCTCCGCAGGAAGTAAAATTACTTTCAAAGGGAAGGAATATACCGTCGAAGAATTAACCGAAAGTTCTTTTGATAGGGGAATAGATATCGCTTTGTTTTCTGCAGGGGGTAGCATAAGCCTTAAATTTGCTCCTATTGCAGCTGAAAAAGGATGCATCGTTGTAGACAATAGCTCTGCTTGGAGAATGGACCCCGAAGTTCCCCTTGTTATACCTGAGGTAAACCCTGAAGATATTAAACTTAATAAGGGGATTATCGCTAATCCGAACTGTTCTACAATCCAGGCCCTTGTAGCACTAAAACCTTTAGATGAATACTATAATATCAAACGTGTTATTTATTCAACTTATCAAGCAGTTTCTGGTGCGGGAATGGGAGGATGGAAGGATCTTGAGGAAGGCTTAAAAGGAAAGCCACCAGCTAAATTCCCTCATCCGATTGCAAATAACTGTATTCCACATATAGATGTATTTACTGAAAACGGTTATACAAAAGAAGAACTTAAAATGATTGAAGAAACTCGAAAAATCTTACACCGTCCTAACCTAAAGGTTACTGCGACTACCGTAAGAGTGCCTGTATTTAACAGCCATAGCGAGTCAATCAATATAGAGTTTGAAAAATCATTCGAATTAAATGAATTGGTAGATGTACTGCAAAAATCTCCCGGAATAATCGTTCAAGATGATCCTACAAATAATGTATATCCCTTAGCTAATACTGCTACAGATTGTGATGAAGTATTTGTAGGTAGAATCCGTAGGGATGAAAGTGTTGAAAATGGTGTGAATATATGGGTTGTTGCTGACAATATCAGAAAAGGGGCTGCAACCAATACAATTCAAATTGCAGAACTTTTAATCAAAGATATGCAATAAGAGGGGATGATAGGTATGGAGCTTTTCAGAGGTTCTGGTGTAGCAATAGTTACTCCTTTTAAGGAAGATGGAGAAGTTAATTATGGGCTTTTAGAAGATTTAATAGAATTTCAAATACAAAATTATACTGATAGTATCATAATTTGTGGTACTACAGGAGAATCTTCAACATTAAATGACAATGATCACTTAGAATGCATTAAGGTCGCTGTTGATAAGGTAAAAGGACGAGTACCCGTTATTGCAGGAACAGGCAGTAACGATACAGAACACGGGGTTTTTTTAACAAAACGCGCAAAAGAATTAGGTGCCGATGCTGCTCTTATAGTTACCCCATATTATAATAAAACTACTCAGAAGGGATTAATCGAACATTATAATTATATTGCTAAAAATGTAGATATTCCCATAATTTTATATAATGTACCTTCTAGAACAGGATTAAATATAACCCCTAAAACAGCCCTTGAGTTATCTAAAATTGACAATGTCATTGCAATTAAGGAAGCTAGTGGCAATATATCTCAAGTTGCTGAGCTTATGAGCTTATGTGGAGATAGGCTGGATTTATATTCTGGAAACGACGATCAAATTGTTCCCCTGCTCTCCTTAGGAGGTAAAGGAGTTATTTCTGTTGTTGCCAATATTGCTCCTAGACAAACCCATGACATTGTTGATAAATACCTAAATGGCAATGTTGCAGAAAGTAGAAAACTACAGTTAGAAATGCTTCCGCTTATTAATGCCCTTTTTTCTGAGGTAAACCCCATCCCCGTTAAAGCTGCCCTTGAACTTATGGGATATGCCGTTGGCCGATGCCGAATGCCTCTTACTTCGATGGAAGATATTCATCTTGAATTGTTAAAGAAAGAAATGAAGAATTACGGTTTGTTTTAGATAATATTAAAGTGCAGAGGTGTCCTATCTGCACTTTTTTCGAAAGGAGATTATATATGATAAAAATTATTATGCACGGTTGTAACGGAAAAATGGGGCAGGTAATCTCTAGTCTGGTTGAAGAAGATAAAGAATGTTCAATGGTCGCCGGAATTGATCCCTACGTCAACAAATCAAACCCCTATCCTGTTTTCAGTAAAATAGAAGATTGTGATGCCCCAGCAGATGTCATCATAGATTTTTCAACCGCCTCTGCAGTAAAACCTTTATTAGAATATGCCTCAAAAAAACAAATACCCTTAATTTTATGCACTACAGGACTATCGGATGAGCTTTTGGACTTAGTTAAAAAAACAGCGGTAAAAATCCCCGTATTCTTTTCGGCTAACATGTCCCTTGGGGTCAATCTACTTATCAATCTTGTAAAAAGGGCTTCCGAGGTGTTATACGATGTCGATTTCGATATTGAAATAATCGAAAAACACCATAATCAAAAAATAGATGCTCCTAGTGGAACTGCCCTTGCCCTTGCTGATGCCATTAATGAATCCCTAGATTCTAGGTATGACTATAAATATGATAGGCATATTGAAAGAAAAAAACGGGATAAGAATGAAATTGGTATTCATGCAGTAAGAGGAGGTACCATAGTAGGGGAACACTCTATCCTTTTCGCTGGAAAAGATGAGGTTGTCGAATTAAAACACACTGCTATGTCGAAAGAAGTTTTTGCAGTGGGGGCTTTAAAGGCAGCTAAATTTTTAGCTGGTAAGGCTCCTGGGTTATATAATATGGAAAACCTAATTAACGAATAAAAAACCGGGTGTTTAATAGCACCCGGTTTTAATATTCTATCCCTTTTCTTGCTTCGATTCCACCACTTATAGGATGTTTTACTGATTCAATCACAGATATATAATGAACCCTATCTTTAATTGCATTTGTAAGTTTTCTACCCGTTAGTATTACTTCCATTTCTCGAGGCTTATGATCTAAAAGATTACAAACTTCCTTCTCATCTACTAAATCATTTTCAATTGCCCCTAGTATTTCATCTAATATTAGTATATCACATTCCCCTGTATCTAAAACTTTATTAGCAAAGTTCATTGCATTTATAATTTCATTTTTTAGTTCTTTTTTTTCATCTTCATTTAAGTTCCAAAAAAAGTCCCTAGGTTTCTCAAAGCGAAAAACTTTAAAATCCGGTTCCAACTTTTTCAGGGTCTGTAGTTCTCCTGTATAAGAGGATTTTAAAAACTGAATCATAATAACTTTCATCCCCTGGCCAATAGCCCTTATTCCCTGTCCGATGGCTGCCGTTGTTTTTCCCTTCCCATCGCCACTGTAAACTTGAATTAAACCTAGATCCATTTTTCTCACCTCCTTTAGTATTATAATATTATATTATAATTTTTTCAATTTTAATTAGAAAAACATCTTTTTATTAATAAAAAGATGTTTTTCATTGATTATTCTTTATTACCTAGCTCGTCATCATCCTCATCTTGCCTATTATTATCATCATCTATTTCCATCTTTGAAATGGAAACTTCATAAGCAATCTTAGATAGAACTTCTCCATCTTCCTTCTTTTTTTGATATTCTCGGCTTTGCACCCGTCCCCAAATTTTTAAATGATCCCCGACTTTTAGATGCTGGGCATATTTTGCATTTCTTCCCCAGGCTATACTTGGAATGTAATCCGACTTATGGTATGACCTATTTACAGCAAGAAGCATATCTGTTATCTCCCTACCAAATGGAGTTGTTCTATAGATAGGCTCTTTACATATGAATCCGTCTAAATAAATTTGATTCACATGTTTAATCTCTTCCTCGTCTTCGATAATCCCAAAATCAAGGGCAAAAATCGTAAGCAATAGTCTATTTTTCCCCTGCTCATATTGATTGTAGGAACGAAATTGTCCTTGCACTTCTACCATCGAATTTAAAATCCCCGTCTTTTCCCCTAACAATCTTTCAGAAATAGTTACCGGAAGGACATCTGAAATATTACTTAATCTAGGAACCTCTACCTTAAAAGTGTAAAAACCCTCCCCGTATACCCGATGGCTAAATTCGATATCTTTAATCACTTTTCCTATGATTTTGACTTGATTATTCTGTATAACATGCTCTGTCACTGCTCTCACCTCTCCCTTATTATCCTTATGTTCTTTAAATGTTTTTTCTATCAATACCATCTTTATTCTTAGATTTGATTTTTTAGAAGTGTTTTTTTTATTAGATAATGATAAAAGAAATTTTTTAACCCTATACGGGTGTTCATTACTTAAATTTTATATTTACACCCTATGTCAATATCATTAATCATGGCGGCGGTAACTGCAGCTAAGGCACTATATACTTCTTGTTCTTGGTTGAGGGGTAATGTAATCGAAAACTCTTGAGGCTCTAACTTTTTTCCGCTAAAAGTTGTTAAGGTCCTTTGAACGCAAAATTGAAGCCTTTTATTAATATCTTCTTGTTGTATACTAGAAGTTGTAATGCTCGCTCTAGGGTTAAAGCCATAGGTAATTAAACGTGTTCTGCTCCCTTTTAAAAGCTTAAAAGCTCCCCTGTCATCTGCATTCATTATATATACCCCGTCGGCATTTAACGCAAAAAATAGTTTTCCTTTGTCTAAATAAAATTTTTTATATTCCTCCTCACCTCTATCAATAGTATAAATGATAATATCGAAGGCAATGCCAAGAAAGTAATTGTTTTTTATACCCTCTTTTGTCAATCTTAAAATTGCTATATCAATATTATTTTTTTCTAATTCCTTAATATAATTCAAAAAGCAAACTTCTTCCCCGTATACTACAGAACCTAAATTTAGTTCCTTGATTATACCCACTTTCATTCCCGAATTTCTACATAACTGAGCTAGTATATCTATGGTTCTTGACTTCCCTTGATTTCCAAGTACACCTATCTTAACCATATCAAAGCCCCTTTTTTAGTCATTATTTTATATTTTATATTGATAGTTTTTGTATTCTTCTATACATTTATGTATATTTTTCGCCAAAAAACCACTTGAATTCCTGTATAATCAGGAAGTAAATAGAAACAAAAAAATCTATATATTGATTTTTTAAAAAAGAATGATACAATATGTAGTGGACACAGCTTTACCAATCCAAAATGCAGGAGGAATAATTTATGGAGCTAAAGGACTTACTCTTTCGTCATTACACAAAAGAATTACAAGATTCTACAAAAACTGTATATGACCTTTTTCAATGGAAAAATATCGATATTAAGATTGTCGACTACAGTACGGGGAAAATCATTATTGACATGGAAAACTTAGAATTTCCTACCCATTATTCGCAATCTGCTTGCGATATAATAGCAAGCAAATATTTTAGGAAAAAAGGGGTTCCAAATGATAGAGGCTATGAATACTCTCTCAAACAAGTTGTACATAGGATGACCGCCTTCTGGGTTGAATCGGCCTTACATGAGGGTTTAATCGATGAATCTAAAAAACAAATAGTATATGATGAACTGGCTTATATGATGTTAAACCAAATGTGGGCCCCTAATAGTCCTCAATGGTTTAATACGGGTTTAAAAATGGAATATGATATTGACGGCCCCCCCCAAGGACATTATTACTATGATGAGAAAAAGCAAGATGTTCTCCCTTCCGGGGATGCTTATACACGAACACAGGGTTCTGCTTGTTTTATTGTTAGCGTTGATGATTCTCTATTAGGTGAAAAATCTCTTACCGATCAACTTGTCACAGAAACAAGGCTTTTTAAATACGGTTCAGGAGTTGGGAGCAATTGGTCATCTATAAGGGCAAAAGGAGAACCTCTATCTGGTGGTGGAAAATCCTCTGGACTTATTAGCTTTTTAAAAGTATTCGATAGGAATGCCGGAGCAATCAAATCTGGCGGAACAACTAGAAGAGCAGCAAAGATGAATATCCTAGATATAGACCATCCAGAAATAGAAAATTTTATAACTTGGAAAGCCAAAGAAGAAGAAAAAGTGGCAGCTCTAGGTAAGATGGGATACTCCACCCACTTTGATAGCGAAGCTTACGAAACAGTCTCAGGACAAAATGCTAATAACTCTGTACGAATCTCCGATAAATTTATGGCTTCTCTCGATACCCCTGATGCCAAATGGAATCTTAAAGGAAGAATCGATGCTTCTATGGACAGGGAGATTTCTGTATCAGAACTTTGGGAAGACTTGGTTTATTCTGCCTGGCGATGTGGTGACCCTGGGGTACAATTTGATGATATCATCAATGGGTGGCATACCTGTCCTGCTGGTGAAGACGGCGAACTAGGTAAAAAGCATAACCGCATTAATGCCAGCAACCCATGTTCTGAATACATGTTCTTAGATGATACTGCATGTAACCTTGCAAGTATTAATATTACAAAGTACTATGACCACGAAAACAACCGTTTTGATATTGAAGGATATCTTCACTCAATAAAAATGGTCCAAATTGTTCTAGAGGCAACTATACATTGGGGGCAATTTCCTACTGCAGATATAGCAAGGAAATCCTATCACTTTAGAACCACAGGTTTAGGCCTGACTAACCTTGGGGCACTGTTTATGTTAATGGCAAAACCTTATGATTCTGATGAGGCAAGAAATATCTCTGCTTCCCTTATGAGCATATTAACTGGATATTCTTATTACATTTCTTCATTATTTGCAAAACAATTAAAACCCTTCACCTATTTTGATATTAATAAAGAAGAAATGTTAAGGGTAATTAAGAATCACGCTAAAGCTGCCAATTACGATAAATATGAAGAGGATTTCCAAGGACTTAATTATGACCCCGTAGTGATAGAGCATTCTATCCTTACTAAAGAAAACCATAGAAATATTTCCGATTGCTTAAAAATAGTATGGGAAAATGCCCTGGAATACGGGAAAGCTTATGGATTTAGAAATGCCCAAGTTTCGGTACTTGCTCCAACGGGGACAATTGCCTTTGCTATGGACTGCGCAACCACCTCATCCGAACCTTTCTTTAGTCATGTGGCCTATAAAAAGCTGGTTGGTGGGGGTAGTATGGAAATCGTAAACCCTATTATACCCATTGCCCTAAAAAAACTTGGATACACCAAAGAGCAAACAGAAGATATCGTTAAATATGTTCTTCGCAGAGAAAATAAAAATGGGTTTGATATAATCGCCGATGGAAAAATCGAAGGAGCACCCCATTTAAAGGAAGAGCACTATCCTATCTTTGACACCGCCAATCGTTGTGGAAGTGGAAAAAGATATATTCTCCCTGAAGGTCATGTGAGAATGATGGGAGCATTAACCCCCCATATTTCTGGGGCAATAAGTAAGACCGTAAATCTACCCCATGATGCATCTGCAGGGGATATCAAAAAAATTTATCTTTTGTCTTGGAAACTTGGTGTTAAGGCCATTGCTCTTTATAGGGACGGGTGTAAGGCATCCCAGCCTCTTAACACCACTATAGAAGAACAAAAGGAAATAAGTATAGAGGATTTAACTTATAAGGAACTATTGGAATATGTGAAAAGCAAACATATAGAATACAAACCAACAAGGGTAAAGCCAGATGGCATCAGAAATGCTAGAGTTCATGAGGGGGAAATTGGCGGGCTTAAATTATACATTACTACTTCTTTCTATGAAGATGGAAGATTAGGTGAGGTTTATGTAACCGCAGGACGTCAAGGCTCCCTTGTTAAAGGTCTTCTCGATAGCCTATCGACCACTATATCAAAAATGCTTCAATACGGGGTCCCCCCTGAGGACATTGCCAAAATGTATAAGGGACAAAAGTATGAGCCCAGTGGCTTTGTAGGGGGACATCCCTATATAAAAAGTGCCGATTCTATTTCTGATTTAATTAGTAAAATAATCGAAATAGAATTAGGGGATTACTCTCACTGTCAGGTTAAACCTGGGGAAATCCACACAATAACCCCTACTAGCCCCAAGTACATTAATACTACCGGAAATTCTAAAGCTTCCCTCGAAATAATATATGGTGAAATCTGTTCGAATTGTAAGAGTACAAAACTAGTCAAAAATGGTACCTGTAAAGTATGCCTTGATTGTGGCACCACCACTGGCTGTAGTTAATAAACATTAAAAGGCGTGCAAAAATTTGCACGTCTTTTAATTTATAGGTGAGTAATCAAAAATTTTCGGTTCTTTAAAGGGATCATGGAATTCCACATAAGTAGGGGGTACCTTTCCACTTAATACTTTGTCTATTAAAATAACTTTTCTTGATACCTTTATTTGTTCTGAACTTAGTGGTATAACTACCTGAACCATAGTATCAATATTCAGCCACACAGTATGGTTAATCTGGTTTATCCCTGTTGAACGAAACTCCCTATCATAATTAATAACAGCTGTCCCTAGGGGCAGCACCTTAATTCCTATTTCGGGGCCAACATTTGCAAATATCCTGTTCCCAGTTATATTCCCTAAGGGAACCTTGAATGTGGCTGGAGAAACCTCCTCTAATTCCTTTGATACGCCTGTTATTATATTTGCTGATAGTTCGTTAACCACAGGAGTGTTTAGTGTCCAGGATATTACCTCTCCCCCCTCATTATAATCATATATAACTAAATCCTGTACAGTAACCTCCTTAAATACATCATTTATGGCATTACTAATTGCATGAGTTGCAATTGTATTTGCTTTAATATATGCCATATTCATAACTATGGGCATGATTTTTTTATCTAAACTTAAATAAATAACAATTGATATAACAATACTAAATATAAAGAAAAGTGCTATTCGGAATTTGCAAATAAGCTTTTTCCTATGTTTTTTTGGTTTCCTTCCTTTTAGGGTTTTTTTCACGCTTATCCCTCCTCTTTATAATCTATGCTTATTCTTGCAAAAAGTGCCGGCAAAATAATATATCAATTTCTCTTTTTTAAGTACTGCTTATCTGCTATAATGATTAAGAATAAAATTGCTCCATAAACATTCATGGTACGAATATAAAATAAGTCGTATCAATTAAGGAGGCTTAAAATGAATTTTTCAAAAGAATCTAATGCTAAAAAGAAAAAATCCATAAATTCTAAGAATAAAAAAGTCAAAAATCGCCTTGGAATAATTTTATTTAGAATTTTATTCATTGTTTTAATCTTTGGAGCATTTGCTGCTGTGGGTGGAGGATTGGGAGCATTATTAGGAATCATTAATACTGCCCCTGATGTAAAGAATATTAATCTTACCCCCAAAAAATTCACTTCCATTATTTATGATTTAAATGGAAATGAAATCGACCGCCTTCACGGGGAGGAGAACAGAATCTATGCCGAATTAGACAATATACCTGTCGATTTACAACATGCCTTTGTTTCTATTGAAGACGAAAGATTTTATACCCATAGTGGAATTGATTTTAGGGGTATGGTAAGAGCCTTAGTTGTTAACATAAAAGAACGCTCCTTTAGCGAAGGTGCTAGTACCATCACCCAGCAATTAATTAAAAACAGAGTCTTTACCAATGAGAAAAAGATGCAAAGAAAATTACAGGAGCAATATTTAGCAATACAATTAGAAAAGATTTATAGTAAGGACCAAATCCTTGAATGGTATTTGAATGAAATTGCCCTAGGTAGAGGTTTCAATGGGGTTCAAGCAGCATCCAAGGGCTATTTTAATAAGGATGTATCAGAGCTCACTTTAGCAGAATCTGCAGTTGTTGCATCTATTACTCAAAATCCATCTAAATACGACCCCATAAGGTTCCCGGAAAATAATAAGGATAGGCAAAAAATAGTACTTGCAAAAATGTTGGAACAGGGCTATATCTCACAAAGTAAATACAATAGTGCCCTCTCTGAAGACGTATATTCTAAAATTCAAAAGACTAGCCAGCAATTTATAGAGGACTCAAAACACACATATTATGTAGACCAAATTATAGAAGATGTCATAAGAGATCTTCAAGAAAAAAAAGGTTATACCGCAAATGAAGCCATCAATATGGTCTATAGCGGAGGATTAAGTATTTATACCCCTTTTAACCAAAAGATACAGGATGTTATGGACAAACATTATGAAAATGATGAATTGTTTCCTCCAAAGGCATTTGAAATTAAAGTAATATACAATCTTACATTGCAAAAATCTAATAAAAATGAAGAAAACTTTTATGCTGAGGGTATTGTACCTAATAAAGATTCCGTCGAACAATTTAAAAATGATAAAAAGGAAGAATGGGGAATATCAGCTTCTGATAAAATATTAGAAACTGTCCATACCATTCCCCAACCTCAATCAGCCATGGTTATCATGGATTATCATAACGGTCACGTTTTAGCTATATCCGGCGGCCGCGGAGAAAAAATAGGTAATTTAATGTTTAACCGTGCCACCCATGCAAAACGTCAACCCGGATCTGCATTCAAAGTTCTAGCTTCCTATGCTCCTGCCCTTGATACAGGGAAGGCAACCCCCGGTACTGTTATAGATGACGTACCGCTAAAAGTTAAAGATGGTTCTAAAGACAAATGGATTCATAACTGGACCGGTAGGTATGACGGACTAAGTACAGTTCGAGAAGGAATCTATAGATCCATGAACATCTTGGCAGTTAAAACTCTTCTGGATACGGGATTTGATACAAGTTTTGACTATCTCCAACACTTCGGGTTTACAACCCTTATTGATAGAGAAGAACGAAGTGGTAGGATACATTCAGATAAAGTTCCCGCTTTGGCCCTTGGAGGCATAACCGATGGGGTAACTCCCTTAGAGCTGACTGCAGCTTATGGGACCATAGCAAACAAAGGAGTTTATAATGAACCTGTATTTTATACAAAAATTTTAGATCATGATGGGAATATGCTTATAGATAATACTCCAATACAGCGTAGAGTATTAAAGGAAACCACTGCTTTCCTTCTAACGGATATGATGAAAGACGTACTAAATCCAAGCCGACGCGAAGCTACTGGATTGCTAGCAAGATTTAAAAATAGTCGAATGCCTATAGCAGGTAAAACCGGAACAACCTCTAATGATGTTGACCTAGTATTTGCTGGGTATACACCCTATTATGTAGCAGGAATTTGGCTTGGCCACGATACCCCCAAACGGCTACGCTATGATAGGAGTTATCATAATCTACTTTGGGCGGCTATCATGGAAGAAATCCATGAGGACTTACCTGTTAAAAACTTTGAAGTACCCCAAGGGATAGTACAGGCAAGAATATGTTCCGAATCGGGTAAATTGGCTACAACTACTTGTGAGCAGGATCCAAGGGGTTCTACTGCCATAATGGAATATTTCGAATCAGGAACACAACCTAAAGAGTATTGTGATGTCCATACCATCGAAAAGATATGCATCGAATCTGGGCTACTTGCCAACGAATACTGCCCAGAAGAAGTTATAAAAGAAAAAGTATTCATCAAAAGGCCTGTACCTTATGTACCCGAAAGTAAAAACGGTCCTTTCCCTGCCGATGCACAATATGAACTCCCTACTTCTAAGGAAGAAGCCTATTGTAATGTTCATGGACCTGATTCAATTTTCCCTTCGGACCCTAATGATGATTTCAATATACCTGAAGCGGACGAAAACGGAAATATCGATAGTGGTGATGTGCCTGATACCCCTGGTGGTCCTAATAAGCCTAACAAGCCCAATAAACCCAGTGATCCTGTAGAACCCCTAGACCCCTTTATACCACCTAAAGAACCTGATACTCCTAATTCGAGTACTGTAAATATGCCTAATAGCATGGATGATTTTTTCATGCCATTGCCATAATATAATAATAAGAATAGCCGTAATTTAGAATTACGGCTATTCTTTTGCTTTGGAATTAAATATAAGGGCGGCTATAAATGCAAATAAAACAGCTGCTGTAATCCCTGCTGAGGTTGCTTTTAATCCCCCCGTAAAGGCACCCTTAAGCCCTATTTTATCTACTTCCTCGATTGCCCCCTTTGCTAGGGAATATCCGAACCCTGGAAGAGGGACTGTAGCCCCTGCTCCCCCAAATTTAACTAGGGGTTCATATAATCCCATTCCATGAAGTACTGCCCCAAGAACAACAAATAAAACTAATATCCTGCCAGACATTAATTTGGTTTTATCTATCAGTATTTGTCCAATTACACATATGATTCCACCGATAATAAAAGCTTTTACATAATCCATGTCCTTCCTCCTACGCCCATTTATTCTCTATAGCAACTGCATGTGCAATACTTGGAATCGATTCTCCCTGCTGTGTGCTTCCAGGACTCATCAAGGCACCTGTAGGTATAAATAGGATTCGACTCCACTTGTTATTTTGCATTTCTTTATATAGGTATCCTGCAAAGGTTACAGCAGAACAACCGCAACCACTACCACCGGCATGGGTATCCTGAGTGGCAGCATCAAATATTTCTACCCCACAATCAGAGAATATACTTTCAATGTCATAACCTGACTTTTTAACTAATTCTAGAGCTAATTCTTTACCTACCGAACCTAAATCACCAGTAATTATTAAATCATAATCCTTAGGTGTACGGCCGGTATCTTGGAAATGATTAATGATTGTGTCCGCTGCCGCTGGAGCCATTGCAGCCCCCATATTCATTGGGTCCTTTATGCCTAAATCTATTATCTTGCCTGGTGTTATATATGTTATATAGGGCCCCGGACCATTTTTCCCAAGTATAACGGCTCCACTCCCAGTTACTGTCCATGAAGCAGTAAGCGGTCTTTGGGTTCCTAATTCCAAGGGAAATCTAAACTGTTTTTCTGAGCCACAAAAATGGCTGGACGCCTCTGCAACTACATAATTGGCAAATCCTCCATCTATAGTCATAGCACCTAAAGCCATACTTTCGCCCATAGTAGAACATGCCCCAAATAAACCAAAAAAGGGTATATCAAAACTCCTTAATCCAAATGTGCTGGCTGTCAATTGATTGAGTAAATCTCCTGCAAAAATGTATTGGATATCTTCTGGAGTTAGATTGGCCTTTTGGATAACTCTTTCTATAGTTTTTTGGACTAATTTACTTTCTGCCTTTTCCCAGCTATCTTCCCCCCATAAGGGGTCTTGTAGCACCACATCAAAGTAGGTACCTAAAGGCCCTTTCCCTTCCTTAGAACCCACTGTAGATGCAGCCGAGATGATGCTAGGGGGCAAATCAAATTTAATGCTTTGTTTTCCTATATGTTTTGCCATTGTATCCTCCATTCTGCCTATTCTAGCTTAAATTTAGACTGAATCTTATCTATTTCATAAAATAATGAATAATCCCTACTACTACGGATGCTGTTAGACCATATACAATAACAGGCCCTGCTATGGTAAACATCCTAGAACCAACTCCAAATACATAACCTTCTTTTTTATATTCGATAGCAGGGGAAACCATGGAATTTGCAAAACCTGTAATCGGAACAATAGAGCCTGCCCCAGCGTATTTTCCTAGGGAACTGTATATGTTAAGGCCTGTTAGGAGAATCCCTAGAAATACTAGAACAATGGTTGTCAGCATACTGGCCTCATCTTTATTATATCCAAAACTTTTAATGATATTATTTATGAGCTGTCCTATTGTACATATGACTCCTCCCACCCAAAAGGCCCTTGCACAATCCCTTAAGAGATTTGATTTTGGCGATATCTTCTCTACCATCTGGGCATATTCTTTTTTCATATTTTGAATTTGATCCATAACATTACCTCGCTTTCAACTATTTATATTGAATAAATCCTGGTAAAATCCAATATATTATTGCACCAACCATTTTTCCTATAGCAATACTGATAATAAGAAATTCGATTCCCCTTTTTAAACTTAGTCTTCTTGTTACAACAGGTATAACGTTTAATATTTCTGCTAAGGATACTGCCAGGCAACCTGTAAAAATCCCAAAGCAAAAGCCAATGATAGCTGCCCCTATCTTGCCAATGGGCGCCGAAAAGTCCCAAATCATTGTAAGACAACCTAAAATCCCTCCCGCAATGATTACAGTTTCATACAAAATCAAGTACTTTTCTGTTTTTGTCTTTTCCATAAGCCGTGGGATAACGCCTATGATTGCAATAAAGGCAAAAATTCCTCCAGCAATAACCACTCCGCCACTAAATCCTATTAAAACAGAGACTATTTTCCCAAAAAACATTAATTGTTTCCTCTTTTCTGTTCTGTAATTTTACTAATGATATAATTTTCGACATTATCTTCATAAGAAACCATTTCTACTTCTATGGGAGTGGGGTCCTCAGTTATTTTTTTAGGTGAAAAATGATTGAAAAAGACAATAATACCTACAGCAATACCTAAGGAATAAGGTATCTGAATCCAATAGGGCTTATCTGTTTTAATCCCAGTGAAAATTTCGTAAAGTTGTTTTAATACATCGGGAAGGGCAGAATCAGTATGAAATGTCATAATCGCAATGCCGCCTCCTGCAAATAATATCAAACATGTGCTAATTACTTTTAAGAATGTAAAAATCCTATTTTCTTCCTTTTTATTAGGATAGTATTCTACGATACTATCCATTTCACCTACATTTGATACATCCATATCTGGATGTTTATCATTAATAGCTTTTATAATATCTATAATGGAAATAATATATTTCTTTTTATTAATATCTTGTATATCCATCAATTTAATTTCTTCTATGGATGTTTTCATATACTCTGGGGCTACAACCTCGGCAATGTCCCTAATAATTATTTGGTTTTTTTGTAAACAGATGTCTTTTTATACGGCTTTATATATATTGTCACGTTTTATACCCCCATACATATTTTAAATTCGTTTTTTACAAAGACTCCTCTTGAAGGAATGGGGTGGTTAGATAATGATATATAGTACCATGTTGCAAACACTCCTATCATCAGAATAAATAAAAAAAGTACAATACCACTCCACACTTTTTTACTGGTCATTTTTTCACCCTTTCAAACTAATATCTAAGTCAATCAATTTATATGTATTTTTTGTTATTAGGCAAAAACATATTCTAACAAGAAATACCATCAAAAAAAGAAATGCTCTTAACCGAACATTTCTCGCATTGATTTTAATATTTTCTTTTCTATTCTTGAAACTTGAACCTGAGAAATTCCTATAACATCTGCAATCTCTGTTTGTGTTTTATCCTTAAAGTATCTCATTGTTATTATTTGTTTTTCCTTTGGTCCTAGACTCTCTATAATCTGGGATAAGGCAATTTTGTCAATCATGTTAGCCTCAGGGTTAGCATCTAAATATATTTTGTCCACCAAAGTAATAGGATTTCCTTCCCCCTCGTGAATAACAGATTGCAATGATTCCACATCACTATTAGCCTCTAAAGCCATCACTAATTCTTCTACATCTATCTCCATGGCAGCAGCCAACTCTTGGATACTTGGCTCCTTTTCCATTTCCTTTGTTAAGTTTTCTTTTAAAATTCTAGCCTTAAGCCCTATTTCCTTTAAAGAACGGCTTACTTTTATCATTCCGTCATCTCTCATAAATCTTTTGATTTCACCCATTATCATAGGAACCGCATAGGTTGAAAATCTAACATTATAATCTAAATCAAATTTATCGATGCTCTTTATAAGCCCAATGCTTCCTATCTGAAATAAATCTTCAATATCATAGCCCCTATTTCTAAAACGCTTCACAATACTCCATACTAATCCTACGTTTTCTTCTACGATTTTGTCCCTGGCAGCTGTATCCCCTGATTGCGCTTTTTTAATCAATTCCAATGTTTTATCCATCTGCCCACCTCTTTTAGCTATTCCAAACTCTTGAGTTTTTTTCGCATCCTAATAGCCGTTCCTTTTTCTCTTACGGATTCAATTTCTATCTCATCCATAAAGGTTTCCATTACGGTAAAGCCCATACCTGATCGCTCTAATTCGGGTTTTGAGGTGTAGAGGGGTTCTCGTGCCTTAGAAATATCCTCAATTCCTTTACCCTTATCTTCAATAACTATCTCAACCGTATTATTGAAGAAACTACAACTTACATTTATCATTCCCTCACTGTTCTCATATCCATGAATTACAGCATTTGTAACAGCTTCAGATACAGCAGTCTTGATATCGGATATTTCTTCAAGGGTAGGGTCCAGCTGAGAGATAAAGGCTGCTACAGCTACCCGTGCAAACCCCTCATTTTGTGATTTGCTTATAAATGATATCTTCATTGTATTTTGATATTCCATAACAACTCCCCCTATTGCAAACTTAATATTGCTTCATCTAAGCTATGATATTGATTAATTATTTTATATAAGCCTGAAAGCTGTAAAACCCTATCTACCTGTGGTGCAACATTATATACCCCTACTTGTCCCCCCCCCGCTCTTTTACATTTTTGTATCTCCCCATTATCACACCTATTCCTGAACTATCCATAAATTGAATACCCGAAAAATCAAATACAATGTTTTTTACATTATGTTTAATGAATTCCCTATCCAACTTATCTCTTATGGTCTCGGAAGTATGATGGTCAACTTCTCCTGATATTTTAGCTATAAGACTTCCTTTTTTTATTGAATATGTTATGGTCATTGTTTTTCCCCTTTCATTTTCATCATTTAGGCATAAAAAATCTTCTATATAATACATTCTCCATAAAATGGAATATACCTTTAAAAATAAAAAAATAATACCAATCCTTGGTATTATTTTTATTTTAATTTTCCTAATCTCCATTTTGAATTGGCAGCCCCATCCGTTCCTGGATACTGATCTATAGCTTGGCTATAAAATTCTTTGGCTTTTTCTATATTATCTTGTTCCTCGTATATTCTACCTAGATAATACAATGCATTATCCGAATAATATTGTTCCCTAGCATATAGGAGTGATTTTTCTAGTTCTACTATTGCCTTATCATAGTCTTTTCTAGAATAAGCACTTTGCCCATTATTATAATGAGCACTTGCCGCATCGATAAATACCTTGTTACTTAATTCATCATAGGTAGCTCTATTTTCTTCGGGAATATTAAAGGCATCCAAAGAATATAAAAGAACCGCCGCATCTTCTATCTTTTTATTATTATATAAAATCTGCACTTGATTTATTTTTTGAACTTCCTCTAGAGCAATTTGTCTTTGTTGAAGCTGTCCATTCATGTCTAGTACTTTCCTATTTTCTTCTTCTAAATCACTGATTGTTTCTTGACTTTCCTGTTTTAGTCTACTGTACTCTATTTCAAGATTTTGGTTTTTAATATCGAGATCTTCAATTTGTTTGGTGAGCACATTAACTCTATCGGGAATAACCAAAATAAGCAATAATGCAGCAGTACAAATAGCCCCCACTACAAAACCAATAATGTGACCCATAGGAGAAAATGGGGCTTTTGACTTTCTCCTTCGATGAGCCCTAATAGTTGCTGTAGATTTATCTTCCCTTCTTGGTATGAAAGAGTTAGGCCTTAATTCCCTATAATACCTTATAGCCTTAGAATTTGACATGTCAATCTCTAGGGCTTTTTCAATATAGGGCAGAGCCTTTTCCTTTTCGTTTTCTTTTAGTAGGCATAAAGCTACAAGACAACAGGCCTCAACAAAATTAGGATTTAACTGGAGGGCCTTTTTAAGCTGTATAATGGCTAGATCTTCACTTCTTTGGCCGGCATATTCTATTGCTTGGTTAAACATTCTTATCGAATCGTTATATTGTTCTAACTTTCTGCCGCTTCTTTGAATTCTTTTAATATAATCCAAAGCAATATTATCTTCCTTTTGAAAATGGGTACTAATCACCCACTCTGCCAATGCTTGCCCAAATTCTCCGATTTCATAATAAACCAATCCTAAAAGGTTCCTTGCATTTATATTGGTTTTATCAAACTCCACTGCCTTAGACAGAGAGCCAATAGCATTGGTAAGCTCCCTATTATTTGCTTGTTCTAAGCCCTTATTGTAAAGTCGAAGAGAAATAGCTTTAAGTTTCCTATACAAAAAAATATTAAATTGACATCTAGGACATTGACTGAGGTTTTCTTGAATTTCTATATGGCATGCTGGACAAATCACAACAATCTACTCCTTACCTTCTGACTTTATTTCTAAATTTCTTGTAATATGTGTTAATAAATCAATCATGTCCTTTATTTCATTGGATTTAATCACTTCTTCTATACCGTCCACTTCTAAGGCTGGTTTGAATTTACGTAGCTCTTCTTTAAAATCAATCACAATTTCAACCCCTTTTTCTTTTTAATATATTTTTTAATTCAGATATC
The DNA here is from genome assembly GCA_012519205.1 of Candidatus Epulonipiscium sp. Lineage (NCBI taxonomy): Bacteria > Bacillati > Bacillota > Clostridia > Lachnospirales > Lachnospiraceae > Candidatus Epulonipiscium > Candidatus Epulonipiscium sp. The sequence goes on from JAAYQR010000018.1 coordinate 26,054, forward strand.
AAATACAGTGATCCTGCGCAACACAGAATATCCTCCTTAGAGGTTAAACTAAGGGCCAATTCAAATGCTTCTTGAATATTTTTGTTTTTATAAACTGAATTAGGATACTTCTTCATAGCTTCTTCTAATTCGTCTACGGATAGTTTTCTAGAATTTGATGGTTCTGTAATAATAACATCCCCTACTTGGGGCATGATTTGTTCTAAAATATTTTTGTAAGGTTTATCTTTTAGAATTCCAATTAATAAAGTAATTTTCCTGTCTTTAAAATATTGTTTAAATGCCTTTTTTAAGGCTATAGCGCCTCCCTCATTGTGGGCCCCATCAAAGATAACCAAAGGCATTGTACTAACAATCTCCATACGCCCAGGCCAAAAACTTTCCCTTAAACCATCCCTAATATCTTTTTCGCATATTACAATGCCCTGCTTCTTTAAAACCTCTATGGTCAAAAGTGCCGTTGCCGCATTGTATATTTGATGTTCTCCTAAAAAGGAAAACTCCAAATTATCATAGGAATAAAATTCGGTTTCAATGGAAAAACGAGTTCTTTCTATAGTAAAACTTTTATCTTTAATATTTGTCTTATACGCATAAAATAAAGTTGAATCTAATTCTTTGCATATATCTTTAATAATATTATACACTTTAGTATTTGGAAAATACAATACAGTATTGCAATTTTTCTTTATAATTCCCGCTTTTTCGTGAGCAATTGACTCAATATTATCTCCTAATACATCCATATGGTCCATTCCTATTGAAGTTATAACAGAAACTAAGGGGTTTTCTATCACATTGGTGGCATCATATCGACCCCCTAACCCCACTTCCAAAATCACAAAATCTACCTCGCTTTCTGCAAAATAAAGCAAGGCCATGGCTGTTAGAGATTCGAATACCGTGGGATGTTCTTCTTCTTTGCACTTTTTAGATGCTGTAATTATCTTTTCCCCGACCTTGGCAAAATCTTCGTCGGAAATATTTATGTTATTTATTTTAATCCTCTCATTGTAACTCTCCAAATGAGGGGATGTATACATGCCTACACGATACCCTGCCTTCATTAAGATGAATTCTAACATGGTGGCAACTGATCCCTTTCCATTAGTACCGGCGATATGTATGACCTTAAGAGATTTTTCCGGGTTTTTAAGCCGTTCTAGAAGGTTTTGCAGCCTTATAAGACCTGGTCTTGAGCCAAAACGTTCTATCGAATTTATATATTCAATGATTTCATTATAATCCAATGTATTATCCTCCTCGGGATTGTACTTAACAAATCCCTGTTCTTATGGGTTAAACATTCTACCTTTTCCTATAAGTATAAATATAAATATAAAAAAAACAAGGCCCTCAAGGGGTCTTGTTTAACTTATTTCTTTAATAGGGCTTCAAGTCTTTCTTTAACCTGTTTAAGCATAGTTTCATATTGAATTCCTTTTTCTTTTTCCTCCTGTATAACCGCCTGTGGCGCCTTATCTACAAAGCCCTTATTGTTTAGTTTCTTTTCTACTCTTGCAACTTCTTTTTCTAGCTTTTCTTTTTCTTTTTTAAGTCTTTCTATTTCTTTTGTAATATCAACCAATTCAGCAAAAGGAATAAAAATTGTAGCTCCCGGTATAACGGTAGATATGGCATCTTCATCGATACCTGTCTTATCCTTTTGAACCGATACCGAACTGCCATAGGCTAAGGATGCAAAAAATAACTTTCCCCTTTCAAATATATCTAGGACATCCTCTTTTTTGGAAACAACTATGAGATTTGCTTTTTTGGATGGTGCAACATTCATTTCAGCCCTTATATTTCTGATATTCCTAATCGCTTGTTTCATTAATTCTATTTCATTTTCCTCTACCTTGAAGTTCCACTCATCCTTGTACTCTGGCCAGGTGGAAAGCATAATTGTCTCTTCTTCCTCCTGAATATAAGTAAATATTTCCTCGGTAATAAAAGGCATATATGGGTGAAGGAGTTTAAGAGCATTCATAAGTACTGTTTTAAGAGTCCAAAGAGCTGCTTTTCTAGTTTTATCTTCCTTATTGTAAAGTCTTGGTTTTACCATCTCAATGTACCAATCACAAAATTCTTCCCAGAAGAAATCGTACAATTTAGAAACCGCAACCCCTAACTCATATTTATCCATGTTATCCGTTACCTCTTTGGCTAAGGTATTTACTTTAGATAAAATCCATTTATCAGCACCACTTAAATCTTCAAGTTTTACTTTAATATATTCTTCGTCTTCAAGATTCATTAATATAAATCTTGTAGCATTCCAAATCTTATTCCCAAAGTTCCTATTTGCCTCTACTCTTTCATAATAAAAACGCATATCATTTCCTGGGGCATTCCCAGTTACTAAGGTTAAACGTAGAGCATCAGCTCCATATTTAGCTATAATCTCCAATGGGTCTACTCCATTCCCTAAGGATTTACTCATTTTTCTACCCTGTGAATCCCTTACAAGCCCATGGATTAAGACATCTTTAAATGGTATCTCTCCCATTTGTTCAATTCCTGAAAACACCATCCTAACAACCCAAAAGAAAATGATATCATACCCTGTAACTAATACATTGGTAGGATAAAAATAATCTAGTTCTTCTGTTTTATCAGGCCACCCTAAAGTAGAAAAAGGCCATAGGGCAGAACTAAACCAAGTATCTAGGGTGTCATCATCTTGCTTAAAGGAAGTGCCTTGGCATTTTGAACAGGACTGAGGCATCTTGCGGGCTACTTCGATGTGGCCACAATCTTGACAGTAATAGGCAGGAATCCTATGCCCCCACCACAATTGTCTTGAAATACACCAATCACGAATGTTTTCTAACCAGTGAAGATATATTTTACCAAAACGTTCCGGTACAAATCTAAGTTCTTTTTCCCTTAAGGCCCCAATTGCAGGCTTTGCTAAATCCTCCATCTTAACAAACCACTGCATCTTGATCATAGGCTCAATAACTGTATCACATCTATCGTGAATCCCTACATTATGGAGATGCTCTTCAATCTTAACTAAAAAGCCTCCTTCTTCCAATGCTTTAACGATGGCTTTTCTAGCTTCATATCTGTCCATCCCAGCATACTTACCTGCTTCAACATTTAGAGTGCCATCATCATTTAAAATGTTGATTTGGGATAAGTTATGTCTTTGCCCTACTTCGAAATCATTAGGATCATGGGCCGGTGTAATCTTAACAACTCCTGTTCCAAATTCTTTGTCCACATACGCATCGGCAATAATAGGTATTTCTCTATTTACTATAGGCAGTATTACTGTCTTTCCGATAAAATCCTTATACCTTTCATCTTCAGGATGAACTGCTACGGCTGTATCTCCAAACATGGTTTCGGGGCGGGTGGTTGCTATTTGAATATATCCACTGCCATCTTTTATAGGGTAACGGATATGCCAGAAATGGCCCCCCTTTTCTTCGTGTTCTACTTCAGCATCTGAAATAGACGTCTGGCATTCTGGACACCAGTTGATTATCTTTGCTCCCCTATATATATATCCCTTTTCATATAAACGGATAAACACTTCTAAAACAGCCTTCGATAATCCTTCATCCATGGTAAATCTTTCCCTATCCCAATCACAGGAACTTCCTAGTTTTTGAAGCTGCTTTAATATTGTGCTTCCATATTCCTCTTTCCATTGCCATGCTTTTTCTAGGAAAGCTTCTCTACCAAGTCCTTCTTTTGTTAGCCCTTCTTCATTTATTTTTTGGACAATCTTAACTTCTGTTGCAATACTGGCATGATCCGTCCCAGGCATCCAAAGAGTGTTATACCCCTGCATTCTTTTCCAGCGGATAAGAATATCCTGTAAGGTATTATCAAGGGCATGGCCCATATGAAGATGTCCTGTAATATTGGGAGGTGGAATTACGATAGTAAAGGGTTCTTTAGAACGGTCTACCTTAGCGTGAAAATACTTATTATCAAGCCACTTTTGATACAATCTGTCTTCTACAACTGAAGGATCGTATACTTTTTCTAGATTTTTAGCCATATTTTATTCCTCCTAAGAATATAAATCATAAGATAAAAAAATCCCCTTCACCCCCATAAAGGACGAAAGAGATTTCCGTGGTACCACCTTTGTTTCTTTTAATAAATTATAAAAAGACACTTAAAACAATAACGGAGTCACCCGTTCGCATCTACTAAAGGTTCAATACGAAAGCTCAGAAGCTACCTTCTACTATGCATTGTTCAAAAAACCTTCCAGCCTATGGGTTTTTCTTTCTAGGAGATGCATTAGTATACTCCTCTTCTTCATTGCCAATATCTTAATTTGTTTGTTTAATTGTATTAAAAGGTTGTTTTTTTGTCAAGGTTCTATCGACTTTTATTGAATTTCTTCTAAATAATTTTCTATTATTTTTCCTACTACTTTATCTTCCGTATCATCGTTATCTTTTAATTCATTTAACTGAAGCCATATATCTTCTTGGTAAGTATCGAGAAGGGCCAATTGTGATTCTAGAGATACCCTTTCATTTTGAATATCTTCTAAGGCTTTTCTTCTTTCCTCAATCTTACTCCATTTCTTAACATCTTCAAAATATTCCACATAGATTTTTCTTTTTTTTAGAATCCCTAATACCTCATCTTCTATCCTAGTCATGGTAGAATTAATACTTTTAAATCGCTTTTCATTATGCTTATTCTTCTTATATAGCTCCCAATTTCTTTCCAATTGTTCTGCACTGTCTACATTAAATTTTCCGTATTCATATTCTAAAAAATTTGTATAATACACATAGCGAATTTTGGCTTTATTTAATAGTTTTATTGCCCTTGCTTGCATACGTCCATTTTTTTTAAGCTCATAGTCTAATCGCCTTCTAAATATATAAATCCATGTTCCTATTCCCACTGCCAGTATCCCAGTAATAGTAGCAGGAACCAAAATTCTAGTTTCTTTATTCATGATAATATACGAAAAAACAAGAGCAACAGCTCCTAATATTATGATCATTCCTATAGATACCTTATGCATTATAATCTGAGCATTTTCTATCTGCTCTCTGCTGTATATTAAAGCTTCCTTTTCCCCTTCTAAATAATCCACATCTCTTTTTACCCCCGTTTGCTTTCCCTCTGCTTCTTCTATTTCATTCATAATTTCAGGGAATTCACTTTCGTATTGCTGAATCTTACTAAGAATCCTATTTTTACTTATTAATCTTCCCTTTAAGGATTCTTTTTCCTCTATTACAGCTTTATAATCAAAAAGAAGATGCCTAATACGCTTTAAATCTTCAGCAGTCAATAATTTAAACTTTTCAAGTTCTTTTGCTTTCTTAGATAACTCTTGAAGCATCTTCAGTAAGTTAATTTTTTGTTTACCTATATCCATCAATTCTTCGCAAAGGGCATTGGCTTTCTGGGCATCATCATAAAATTCATCTTTTTGATATAATTCATCAAATTTCTTTATTTTGTTTCTAAAAAAAACACCAAAAGTAATTTTATTTAAAAAAACTGTCATGACTCTATTTAACTTACCTATAAATTCAGACATATTACCCCTCATTGTTTTTGATTTTTGTTATATTATATCATATATCTTTTTATTGGTATAAGAAAAATGAATTTATACTGCTTTAAGAGATATATTCTAAAATAAAGTTTTCCCAAATGTTCTCTATCTCTTCTTTTATCAGCTCATTTTTTAGGTAAACAAAATTAAACTCTCTTTGAAGGACAAAGTCTTTTATTTTAATCTCCCTCAATTCTCCTTCTTTTATTTCTTTTCTTACAGCATCCTCATACATAAATCCAATGCCTATATCATTTTTTATCATTTCTTTTGTTATGTTTACGTTCCCTATCTCTATAATCTTTTTAAAGCTATTTAAAGTATAATTTCCATCGAATAATCCCCTCTCAAGTACCTCTCTTGAACCCGAACCCTTTTCCCGGATTATGATTGTTTCATCCTTAAGATCGTCTAGATATACTATTTTTTTAGATGCTAGTTCATGTTTTGGTGAAGCCACTAATATAAACCTTGCCACCTTGAATAATCTGGTTTCATACTCAGCTTTGTTAAACAATCCTTCTATTAAGGCAAACAAAATTTCCCCTTTTTGTAGCATATCAAGGACAACCTCTGTATTATCGACATACATGGTTATATCATAATTGCTTAATTTTCTAATAAAATCTCCTACAATCGGAGCTAAGGTAAATTCCCCGATAGTTAAGGTAGCTGCAAAAGATAATGTCTTTTTTTCTTTTTGCACTTCTTCTAGCTTTTTCATTATGATTTGTTCGTTGCCCTTTGCATTTAAGATATATTTATAAAAGAGTTTCCCCTCGGAGGTGAATCTTAATTCCCTATTAGAGTATTTAAAGAACTTACATCCATAATATCTTTCTAAAAATTGAATATGCTGGGTCACTGCCGGTTGAGTTATGTTTAGCTCTTCTGCGGCTTTGGTATAACTCTTGTTTTTGTACACAGCTAAAAATGAATCTACCCTTATATCTAGCAAAACATCACCTTCTATAATTACAATTTATGAATATATAATAATTTATAATTAGATTTTATCAGTAAATGGTGTTAAAATCAATAAAAACAAAAGAAAGGCTGATTACATGACATTTATTAAAAATTACTCCGGCGGCATTTTACTTACATTTTTGCTTTCTTTGCTTTCTGCTTTTATAAGTAGTTTACTCCCTTATAATCTTATAAGTGCAGGAGTTTTTGCATTGCTAATTGGTATGGTTCTTAATCCCACCATCTCAAAATACAAGATTTTCGAACAGGGACTGGGATTCACAGCTAAAAAAATACTCAAATTTGCAATCATTCTAATGGGGGTATCCCTTAGTTTTTTCCAAGTTCTAGAAGTGGGTAAATTCTCTTTGTTCGTTATGACCTTTACCCTTTTGGCTGCTTTTGGCGGAGGGTATTTATTAGGGAAGTTATTTAAGATGGATTGGAAATTATCGGGGCTTATATCTGCCGGTACAGGAATATGTGGCGGTTCTGCGATCGCCGCTATTGCTCCGGTTATCGATGCCGAGGATAGTGATGTAGCATATGCCATATCTGCAACTTTTATATTTGATGTGGCAATGATTGTTCTTTTTCCTATTATGGGACGTTATTTCAATATGACTGATTTGGGGTATGGACTCTGGGCAGGCACTGCAGTCAACGATACTTCTTCTGTCGTAGCGGCAGGATACGCTTTTTCAGATGCTGCCGGTGAATTTGCCACCATTGTTAAACTCACTAGAACCTTATCCATCATTCCCACGGTTTTAATCTTTTCGTATATAAACGAAAAAACTTCCATTCTAAATGGAAGTGCTATCAGTCCTACCCATAAAAAAGTGGACCTAAAGAAAATTTTCCCTTGGTTCATCCTTATGTTTCTTATGGTTGTCGGAATTAAAAGTATGGGGATTATACCTCAAGGCATTAGCCAATCTCTTTCCTCCATAAGCAAGCTGTTTATGGTTATGTCCCTAGGGGCTATAGGACTTAGGACAAATTTTAAAAAGCTTGCAAAGTCGGGATTTATGCCTATGCTCCATGGATTTCTAATTTCCTTATTGGTAGTGCTAGTTTCATTCTTAGTTCAATTATTCATTGGACAGATGTAAATAAGAATTTAAATATTTTTATGTGCCTTCCTAAATTAATTATTGTATAAACACCTTTTCTGCGCCTAAATCCACGCCCCTGTATGAGGGTCGACGGAGGAGGTGAATCAGATACCAACAATGGTGGGATTTCAATCCACGCCCCTGTATGAGGGGCGACTCTGTTATTGTATTTTTTGCATTTTCAATTATATTTCAATCCACGCCCCTGTATGAGGGGCGACTAAGATTAAGGGGGTTTTATTATTATGACTAAATTTCAATCCACGCCCCTGTATGAGGGGCGACGTCAATTTTATTTTGGTATGATTTTGTTAAGCAATTTCAATCCACGCCCCTGTATGAGGGGCGACTTTAAATACATGACAAAATCAACTGATGAAGATATTTCAATCCACGCCCCTGTATGAGGGGCGACCTTGATACCTTTGCATATAGCAATGTAATATTATTTCAATCCACGCCCCTGTATGAGGGGCGACTCATCAAGCATGGAACCAAAATCAGGGAGCCAAATTTCAATCCACGCCCCTGTATGAGGGCGACTCGTCCTACGACCTTGACATTGTGCCGCGAAAAATTTCAATCCACGCCCCTGTATGAGGGGCGACAAAAGTAATATCTAGCCTGCCCAGTCATACAATAATTTCAATCCACGCCCCTGTATGAGGGGCGACAAAAACGGGTTTCTTCTTATCTTGATACTATAATTTCAATCCACGCCCCTGTATGAGGGGCGACTAATTATGGATATATATTCTTAACCTTAACTGTATTTCAATCCACGCCCCTGTATGAGGGGCGACCCTTAAAACTTTGATTTGGTTCTGTTGTAAGCGATTTCAATCCACGCCCCTGTATGAGGGGCGACAAAGAGTAGCACGCAGAAAAACCCTACCCCAAATTTCAATCCACGCCCCTGTATGAGGGGCGACCCGTCTAAAAAAACTAAAATATGTAAATGGGGATATTTCAATCCACGCCCCTGTATGAGGGGCGACCAAGTATGGTTGCACATATTTTGAGAGCAAAGGAATTTCAATCCACGCCCCTGTATGAGGGGCGACTTATCAATCGTCACGTTAAAATTAGCAAAACAAATTTCAATCCACGCCCCTGTATGAGGGGCGACA